>SOEU01000019.1 GCA_021646415.1 Candidatus Brocadia sp. | reverse complement strand
GATATCGATAGTCACTTATCATATTATTTCAGCTTGAAACAACTCGCTTTTGAAAAATAGTGCCTGCTAGGGTTTCTTTTTCAAACTTTTTTGTCAAAGAACAGTTTCATTTGGCACAGTCTGTTTGCTCAACCCAACCTTACACAACTCTGAGCAGGGGTATCTATGAGATTGTTGAAGCTAAGCAAGGCCTTTACACTAATGGAATCCGGGCCAGTCATTCTGGTGACCACCAATGATGGGAAGAAGAACAACATCATGACCATCTCCTGGACCATGGTGATGGACTTCACGCCCAGATTTGCCATGACCACTGGGGCGTGGAATTACTCCTTTCGTGCTCTCAGAAGGACCAGGGAGTGCGTTATCGCTATTCCCACCGTAGATATGCTGGATAAGGTGGTTGGCATAGGTACATGCTCAGGCGTAGACACGGACAAATTCACCAGGTTCAAGCTCACACCCATGCCGGGAAAAATGGTCAAGGCTCCCTTAATTAAGGAGTGTCTTGCTAACATCGAGTGCAGAGTCATCGACATCGTCAGGAAGCACAATATCGTTGTGCTGGAGGCCGTTGCCGCGCACGCGGCTCCGGCTCGGAGAGAGAAGCGCACGGTTCACGCTGTAGGTGATGGAACATTTATCGTAGATGGCAGAAGGTTGAACCGCCGCAAGCTGATGGCATCAAAGCTCCCGGCCGGCATTTAGTCATACCTGTGGTGTGTCACCGTAAAGTGGGGAGGTGCCCAATTATTCGCTGCAGGCACTACGTTCCTAACGGGCCGCGGCCTGAGGTCAACCGTTATCTGGAAAGAATGGTCGGCAAAGCGTACTTTCTGGCTCCGAGTTTCTTCTCCAGTCGTTGTCTCGCCCATATCCTGTCCAAAAGATGCAGGTAGAGATTGTCTAGTAACGGTGAGATTACTCCTCCTTATGGTGTGCCTTTCCGATTTTCTTTGCCTCCACCTATGTTCCCTTGTTTCCCGTCTCAGCCTTTTTCTATGACCGAAGCCTTGGGCCACCACTTTATCAGGCACGGTATCTCACCATCACCGCTCAGCTCTGCTACCATTGCTGACGGTTAACCTGCCATTGATTAAACCGATTAAGTGATTGACTATTGTTATAAAATTATTAGAATGTGACTAAGCTTGTTTGATTGTTTTCGAACCTATAAATAAGGATAATAATAACGAATAATCACTCGGAGTCACAAAAATGGCCGTAAAATCTGAGAAAATACTAAAAGAGGCATTGACACTTCCGCTCAAGGAAAGGGCGTCTCTTGTTGATGACCTTCTGGATAGTCTGAAACAACCGGACAAACAGATAGACAGTTTATGGCGCAAAGAGGTTGAAGAAAGGATCGCTGCATATCAGGCCGGCAAGATCAGGACTGTAACATTTGACGAAGTTCTATTAAAATACCGGAAATATTGCAGATAAGATTCCTTGAAATAGCTCAAATAGAGCTTGATAAGTCTATTGAATATTACATTCTGAGTCTGGTGGATTGGGAGATGCATTGTTAGTTGAAGCACTCCATGCCTTTGACCGAATTAAGAATTTCCCACATGCCTGGCACCCTTTACAAACGATACCCACCGATACCAACTGCGCCGCTTTCTCTATGGAATAATATACCAGATATTGGACACAGAGATTCTTGTTGTTGCAGTTGTAGTTGCAAATTTACAGAGAAATCCAGACTATTGGAAAGACAGGATAAAGAAACCGTAAGTATTTTAGTATGTGTCTTGAATTGAAGAAAAAGCCTGGGAAAAGAGGAACCCTGCACGGAATTCCTCTGCGGTAGAGGATGTTTCACTATGATTATTTAAGGAGGAATCTCTATGTCCGTTTTTGATAACAGTGAATACGATAATCATGAACAAGTTCTGTTTTGTCGTGACGCAACGTCTGGTCTGTTTGCCATTATTGCCATCCATGACACTACATTAGGGCCTGCCGCCGGTGGATGTCGAATGTGGCCTTATGCCACCACGAGTGATGCCGTGTATGATGTGCTTCGGCTTTCCCGGGCAATGAGTTATAAGAATGCGCTTGCCGGTCTGCCTCTGGGAGGAGGAAAAGCGGTAATCATCGGCGACCCGCTTAAAGAGAAGAATGAGAAACTCCTTACGTCATTTGCCCGGTATGTTCAGAAGTTGAGTGGACAATATTACGCGGCAGAAGACATCGGCATTGGCGTTGAGGATGTGGAAATTTTTGCAAGGGTGAGTAACTATGTTTTCGGTTTGGCGAAAACTGGCGATCCCTCACCTTTTACTGCCCTTGGATGTTTTCATGGCATAAGGGCTTCAGTAAAACATAAGCTTAACCGTGATACTCTCAAGGGGCTTACGGTAGCGGTGCAGGGGGTTGGCAAGGTAGGTCAACATCTCTGTAAAAATCTGCATGAGGCCGGCACAGGACTCATCGTTGCCGATGTGAATCCCGAAGCTGTTGTTCATGTGGTGGAAAACTATGGGGCAAAGGCGGTTGCCCCCGGGGAAATTTATTCGCAGGAAGCTGATATATTTTCTCCGTGTGCAATGGGAGGAGTGCTGAACGACAACACCATTCCCCAGCTTAAAGCCTGTATTGTTGCAGGTTCTGCGAACAACCAGCTTGCCGAAGCGCGCCACGGTAAAATGCTTTACGACAGAGGTATTTTGTACGCGCCTGATTATGTAATCAATGCGGGGGGCATGCTCAACGCATCAGGCGATATCTTTGGGAAATATGATGTAAACGAGGTAATGAAAAAGATATCAGGTCTGTACGACGCCACCTTAAGAATATTCGAAACAGCGCAGCAGGAGGGAAGGATTACCTCTGAAGTTGCCGATGAGCTTGCCCGGCAGAAAATCGCAGAGGGAAGAGTATCGAAAAAATAACATTAATTGGGAATGTTTACGGCAAATGTTCTCCTCAACGGATAAAAATAATATGAACAATATCTGAATTCCGAGGAGGACAGACCGCTCGACACAGCAGGTTTTGAAATCACTCTAGACGTAAAACAGGCGAGGTTTTAAAAATCGCGCTTGTTTTAGGTCTAAGGGAGATAAGGGACTTTCGCAGAGGGCATGGGTTATCTCTTTAAGGAAGAAACCACCCTTTTCAAGCCTGCTTTTCTCCATAAATTCTCCTTTTATAGCGCCTTCACCACAAATATCTTTTCTGTCAGACCTGCTCCCAGCACATGAGATTTCCCATCATTCATTACCATAAAGGTGACACTCTCAGGGTCGAGTCTGCGCATAATTTCTATTTCGTTGCCCTCTTTTATCCATTCCCTGTCAAATTTATTGCACTTTCCGTGTTCCGCTGGTAGCAAGGAAAGCAACTCCTTTATGTCTTCCGTTACGATCTTCGTTCCCTGACGCCTAACATACTGTTTGCCGTAATGGGGATACGCCTTTAGGGTTACCTCTGTCCCTTCAGTAAGCCCCAACTCATTGAATCTTCTCTGTGCCTCACAACCTCCTTCCATATCCGTTACCTTCCCTGAATCACCTGGTTTTAAATCGGTTAGTCTTTTATTCCCATGGTTAAAAAACATCACCTCCTTTCTATTCATGTTGCAAATGAAACAAAACAATAGTTCCCACTCCTGCAAGAAGGATTGCAAAATCCCCTATTTCCTGGGGTATCTCATGTGCAATCACCGCAAGCGCAGTTACCACCCCAAGGGGGAAAGACGTGAGAAAAGACGCGGTAATGACTACCCCGTCAACAAAATTGTGAAAGGCATCTCCCACGAGAATAAGCGGACCCGCCGAATTCTGTATTTCACATCCCTCAATGTGGCAGTGACGTCAGATCATCAGTTTTTCAAGCAACAAAAGATGACGGAAGATCCGCAAACTAACCGGGCTATAAGGAATTATCAATGAATCTTCCTCATATAGAAAATCTTTCCATCATATTCCTTCCTGATAAGCTGACCGCGGGCAACTAACTCATGAACAATGGGCCAATCTGCCTTTGCCCGATCCAGGAATTCTTTTACCGCATCCTCACTCATGGGATGCACTGCCGTGATGCTCAAGAGATCCTCTTCTACATTTCCCGTGAAGGCAAAGGCATTTCCCTCATAGCCAATTAGGTATTCTACACAGTTGATTTTATCACGAAAAATTTGGTAGGCCCGGACGATTTTCTCTTCCGGTGGATACTGTACCCATTTCTCGGCAGGTGGTCTTGTGGGGATGGCCAGGTATGCCTTGGCGGGCTTTAACTAAACCAGAAAATCAGCAAACGCCCGTACATGATCTTCGTCATCGTTAACGTTTTTTACGAGCATCGTCTCTGTCACCAGTTCTCCCCTATAAACGTTAGCAAATTCAAGCATCCCGTTTAAAATCGAGGCTAATTGCAAAGTTTTGTGAGGCCTATTGATCGTGCGCCAAATATCTTCCCGGATAGAATCTACCTTGAAAGAGACCCAGTCAGCCTTCATAAGGTCTTCTCTGACATCTGCACGCCAGATGAGGGATGCATTGGTAATTACTGCAATCTTAATCCCATACGATTTCATCCGTTCGATCCCCTGACCGAGATTGACGTCCAGGGTAGGCTCACCGTCTGGCACGAAGGTAAGGTAATCAACGGATTCTCCTGATTCCCTTACCTTCTCGATTTTCTCTTCCGCTTCTTTCAGAATAACATCGGGTTTATAAAATTCACGGCGTTTGACCAGCATTCGTATCGTGCACCCCACCTGGCAATAAACACATAAATAGGTGCAAACTTTCGGTGGAATGTTGTTAATACCAAGACTGCGCCCCAAACGCCTGGATGGAACCGGTCCAAAAATGATCATTTTGCAAATGCTTCCCGAAGCGAAGAATATTTTTTGAATGATATCCCCTTTCTCCCCTCCTTGCGAAGGAGGGGAAAGAGGGGAGGTTACAACCTGGTCTGTTTTGGTCAGCGATTATCTTCTTCTTTTTAACTCAAAATTTGCGGCGGTAGACTTACCGGCCTCTACCGTAACCTCTTGTGGTACTTCCTTGTTCTTTACTATCAAAAAGATCTTTCCCGGTATCCTATTAATGCTTGCCCGGATCGAGTATCTTGCCAACACGAGCAGAAAGTATGTATGCCTCTACAGCCTTCATTTTGGGATCATCTTCTGCAAGCTTTTCTCCTTCCATGGGGTTTTCAATACACCAGTTTACCATGTCTCTCAGCAGAGCTACCTTATTCATTTGTGTCTGATATTTGGGATATGTTTCCGGGTGAGTGTTTGCCGCATCCGGATGGCACATGTCGCAGGAAATCCCGTTTTTGCCAAGGCTGGGGTTATGAAACAACACATATCCTTCACTAATCATACGATCCATTTCAGCTGCCCATACCTTCTTTTCCCTTTCCGTATGCGATTTTCCTCCATGTACTAATACAAGGGGTATTTCTTCTGTATCCCTGACGGTAACATATGGCATGCCGTTGACAGAAAGCTGGATAAACATCTCGGTTTTCGGTAATTTCGCAGTAATTTCCTCCTCACAGAATTCCATGAGTTGCATCAGAAGTTCCGCTGCCTTTCTCGCTTTGTGTGCTGGCATGACCTCTCCTTCATTACATCCTTCCACGATCACCTTTTTCCTCCCATCACAGGCAGTAACAACCTGCACGGCATTTTCCCCTGACGGCCGGACATCATTCGATGTATTGCCGCCAGAAATATCTTCCGCTTGTGCAGCATACGCAACCATTACCAGACACAGGTAAAAACTGAAAAAAATCTTATATACGATCTTCATTGTTATCTCCCTTAATAATTTTTGAAGAGAATCATAAAAGTTTAAAATCTCATCCCTTAAATCGCCTAATCCGAACGAGCCGGAAAAGACCGTAGCGGCAAGGCGCGCCTTGCCACTACAAAAAATATCTTTTGCACGCTACTAATACGAAGGACCCGCTACCGGCTCTCTGTTAGCTAATACGTTCTCGTAGGAAACCACCATCGGGTTCCTGTCCCAGAGCTGATAGGTTTTGTTAATATTTCCCCGGGAAATAACGTCTGCTGTTCCCCATCCGGTGCCATCAAACTGGTTAAACGGGTCTGCCCTATCCATTTGGATGGTAAGTGCCGGAATACCCTCAGGCGCATAAGGCCAGGGCCATGCAGTGGACAACATACCGTGAAAAATCATGTTCCTTATTTTATTGGTAAGCACCTGATGGGTATGGCCGTGTATAATCGTTACTGATTTGAACGGAGCTAACAATTGCTGGACTTTCTCTGCATCGTCCGTCCAAAAATTCCATGGTTTATAATATTTGTATAAAGGCGAGTGAGAAAAAACAACGATTGGTGTGGCCTTGCTGATGCCGGAAAGATCCTTTTTCAGCCACTTCCGCTGTTCTTCACCAACGGTAAAAGGCCTCCCTTTTGGATTATCCAGCTGGGCCATAAATAACATTCGTTCCAGGGGTGACATTTTTGTTTCTGACCAATAATTCTCTACAATAACACTATTAAGTACAATAATAAGAATTACTCTCAGGCTGTGAAAAAGCAGCAGGTTGTTGAAAATGAACAAAACCAAAAACAATAACAGAAAACACTGCTGCAATGGTAATTCTACATATTGAAACAATTATTAATTTACCATGAGTTCGTATCATATCTCTTCTCTCTCTTAATCATATTTCTATAGATACCTTTTCAAACTGAAATTGCATCTTCAACCTTTTTATTGCCATTATCATGGGGCGGTGGCACACAGATTAAAGCCCCTTTTACAATTTCTGCCCATAAATAATTATGCACGCCCCCTCAGCATGCCATGCCAGTACATCCTTGGTAAAACATAAGCTTTCAAGGCGTACATGCTGTAACGTTCCTGCGATTGGTCAAAAGGAAAGGTTTCCCGGGGATTTAACTTATAATCAAATTCTGCAAGAATGAGACTTCCGTATCCGGTTACAATGGGGCATGCGGTATAACCGTCGTAAAAATCCATCAAGGGTGTTCCGTTTATTTTCGCCAACAAATTTCTGACAAGTACCGGCGCCTGCTTCCGGATAGCCGCCGCGGTCTTTGATGTAGGAAGGCTGCTGCAGTCGCCAATCGCAAAGATGTTTTCAAAACGGTTATGTTGCAGGGTGTCTTTATGTACGTCCACCCATCCGTTTTCACTGGCAAGCGGGCTGTTTTTTAAAAAATCAGGGGCGCTCATCGGCGGGGTGATGTGAATCATGTCATATTTCATGATAACGTCCTCCCCTGTTTCCACCTTCTTAAAGACGGCCTCCTTTTTATCTGGCCGTAATTCCACAAGATTATGCTGATACCTAACATCGACTCCTTTCCTTTTGGCTACTTCCACAAGCGCGTTTGCATATTTTTTCACGGAAAAAATAACCCCTTGCGGAAGCGCAAAGGTAATGGAGCTTTTTTCCCGTACACCTGATTTCCGGAAATAGTGTTCTGCCAGATAACAGATTTTCTGCGGAGCTCCGCCGCACTTAATAGGAGTGTTTGGTTGTGTAAAGATGGCATTACCGCCTTTAAAATTGCTGATGCTTTCCCAGGTTGAATTGACGGTTTGGTAAGAATAATTGCTGCAAACACCGTTTTTTCCGATTGATTCCTTTAGACCGGAAATTTTGTCCCAATCAAGCTGAATTCCAGCAGCAATAATCAGATATTTGTATTCTATTGTCTTCCCTGTTTCCGTGGTGAGATTATTGTTTTCAGGATCAAATCGGACAACCCTGTCCTTTACCCAGACAACCCCTGAAGGTATGACGTCTTTTGTGTTCTTTTCGGATATCTCCCGGGAAAATACCCCTGCACCAACAAGTGTCCATATTGGTTGATAATAGTGTTTCTCTGAAGGTTCGATTATGGCAATCTCGGTGGGATTACTGCTCCTGCTTAATTGCGCTGCTACCGTAATACCGGCAGTACCGCCGCCGACAATTACTACCTGATATGTATCTTTTTGTGACATGGAAAGATCTCCTCTGTGCTGAGAGTATTAAGGGAAAAGCTCTTGTGCTTTTCTGTTCAGTCGTTACAATCCATTATTTTTGAGCAAACGCCCAAATCGTTTACCGAAACTGATAAGAAATCCGAGTGCGCATTGCAGGTCACAATTTCCTAACGCCTTTATCAGTCCTAATATTCCAATTTTCTGAGGACGATCTTCTTTGCAATCCGCAAGCGCGCATCCGGCTTGCGCTACTATATGTACCGCCTTAGGGTTCAGAATGCCGGAATTCATGAGTACTTTCAACTCGTCTGATCTGAGAAGCCCGTTCATTTTTGATGCTGCATCTTTTCCCTGTTTCATGATCAATCCGAAATCGATTCCTGATCGTTCAGCATTTTTGCACAGTTCATCAAATGAATCCACAATCATTGCCAGGGTGTCAGGCACTCTCTCGAATTGTTTCAGGAGTAAAGCCAGGGTATCTATATTTTTTATTACCTGGGAAAGGGTATCGATTTTTTTGGGGTCGGTAATCTGGATTAACATTTCCCCCACTTTTTTACAGCGTTCTTCAATATCAATCCCGGATTTTACAGCATTTCGATAATACTCGTCAATTGAATCGGTTGTTATCGCCATTACCACAGGAAGTTTTTTAGTAATACCCTCCATGTTTGCTAACGATCTTTCGAGGGAATCAATCCGCACGGACAGATGCGTTAAGAGTTCCGTTATTTTGGGAATATCCAGGCTTTCTTGTGGCGCGGGTTCTTTCGTTTTGTCATATTCCATTGTTCATCCTCACGTTCTTTTCTTTTGTATCAACCTGTCACATCACTTATTGAAAAAAAACTCTTTTACGATAACAAAAATACCCATCCCCAGCACAAACCAGCCAAACGATTTTTTCAGCCTTTCCCCGGGAACTTTTTTATTCATGGCGTTGCCAATAAATATTCCGCCAGTGGCTGCTGTTGTAACAATAAGCAGCATTTGCCAATCCATGGTATAGTGAGCAAGATCACCGGTAAAACCAATCAATGATTTAACAGCTATAATAAGCAATGAAGTTCCTACAGCCATTTTCATCGGCAGTTTGCTGAATACTACCAGAGCAGGAACAATTAAAAATCCCCCGCCGGCGCCTACAAGCCCGGTAAGAATACCAACAAAAGTTCCCTCCAGCACTATCATGGGGTAATTAAATCGTTGTGGCTGCTGATCTTCATTTTCCTTTATTTCATTTTTTATCATGGAGTAAGAAACAAAAGCCATGAAGAAGGCAAACAAAACCATGATAAAAACAGGTTTGGTTATTTCAAGGCCACTCACGCTAAAAAGATGATCAGGAATTAGCGGCACAAGAAATTTGCGGGTAACAAAAACTGCAGCTATGGATGGTATGCCAAAGATGACCGCAGTTTTCAGCTCCACCAGCCCCTGCCTGTATTTGGGCAAAGCGCCAACAAGACTTGTAACACCGACGATAAAAAGTGAATACGCAGTGGCAAGAACCGGCTCAATACCGAAAAGATAAACCAGCACCGGCACCGTGAGTATAGAGCCACCTCCACCAATAAGGCCAAGTGAAATTCCAATAATAACCGAAGCGGTATAACCAATAATCTCCATTTCCTAAAATTGAATGGCAAAATTGATTGCTTATCTGTTCATGGCAAGTTAATGAATATCACATATTGATTAGCTCGATCGAATTCCTGCTCAGTTTTATTTTACCGAGGTGTTCCATTTTTTCAGCAAGCGGCTTATAAGTTCTCTTGATGAATTCAGATTATCGGTAATTTGCTGGTAAGTTAGATTAAGCTGCATTTTCCCGAAGAGACAAAAGCAAAAATAATATTATACCTTTAACGGAAACCCTGCGTTAGCCCATGCCTGCATTCCACCGGCAAGATTGTGCACATTGGTAAATCCACGCATTTGTAAGTAACTGGCCCCTATATTCCCACGATATCCTACACGGCAGGTAACGATAATTTTTTCTCCTTTTGGCAGATACACATCCTTAAGAAGCATTTCCGGTAATGGCAAATGTTCGGCTGCTTCTATGTGCCCTTTATTCCATTCAGCTTCCGCCCTTACATCAACTATATGCAGATAGATTTTTCTTTTAACTTCTTCCTGTAATTCCTGCACCGACATCTGGGAAAGCCTCTCTATCGGATAACCAAGCTCCTGCCATGCGGGAATGCCGCCTTGCAAATACCCAAGAATATTATCATAACCAATCCTGTAAAGGAGAGTACACATGTCCCGATACTTTTCATCTTCGGTAAAGACAAGGAGGATATCCGACTCTGGCTCCACTGCCATGCCAATCCAGTTGGCCATTTGACTTCCAAAGCCAATATTAATGCTTCCCGGAATATGCACGCCACCGTACGCAGGCGCATCTCTTGTATCAAGAATCTTTGCACCCCTTCCCATTGCTTCCCGGAATTGAGGAGGAGTAAGAGGTCTGTTATCAGCGCGTCTATTCAGCAATGGCGCACCTTTCGCGTTCATCGATATAATGTGTGAAAAACTCTTTGGACGGGCGGGATATTCCTGCATGAAGTGCTTTTTAAATTCATCCACAGAATCAAGACTGAGCAGAGGGTTTGTGCGGCGCTCATATCCCAGAGTAGTGCTGGTTTTAGAACTCATTCCTCTCCCGCAAAGCGAACCTTGTCCATGTGCAGGAAATACCTCTAAACGGTCGGATAATTTACCAAGTTTTTTATAAATACTTTCATAAAGATTTTCTACCTGCTGTTCTAACAGTTCCTTTCCTGCCAGGTCAGGCCTTCCTATATCTCCAACAAAAAGAAGGTCGCCGCTGAGAATGAGCCATGGTTCTTCTGATCGGCTTTTATCAGTTACTAAAAGAGAGAGAGAATGCGGTGTGTGTCCTGGAGTATAAACCACCTCGAGTTTTGCCGTACCTAATTCTATACAATCCCCTTCTTTTAAGGTTTTATGTTCAAAGGAGACGGGTGCTGTTTCATGAAAATAGATATCAGCGCCGGTACGGGAGCGAATTTCTAAATTGCCGCTCACATGATCGGCATGGATGTGCGTTTCGATAACATGCGTTATCTTCATTCCTTGATTTCTTGCGATATCAAGGTAATCCTGTACATCTCTTTTCGGATCAATAACTGCAGCAACTTTTGCGGCGGGACAACCAATCACATAGGAAAGGCAACCGATTCCCGGCACTTCAATTTGTTTAAAATACATGTAAATCCTCCTTCCCGATAAATTGTGTATTCATTACAAGGTGTCAATTAAGGAATCGCTCAATCTTTCACCAAAAATACAGATAATTATATAAGGGTGGATTAAGCGACAGAGAACCCACCCCTGAGTCCCCTCCCAGGAGGGGATTGAGGGGTGGGTATTATGAAGGTGGATTCGACGAAAAAGACAGCGCCTTAATTGTTCGACTGAGCGCTCACGACTAAGTCCATGCCGCCCTATAAAACACAATAAATTGGTTTTTTCGAAACAGTTTACTTTTTTGAAAAACATCCTGACTCGAGCAAGTCGGAACATATAGCACGACATTTATGTCGATGTCCTGCGAGCTGAAGTTCGCGCTATGCAGACGGTAAAACCTTATTTTTTAGCTGCTCGCTCCCAAACTCCTTCCCCATCTCCATGAGGACATGATTTGGGAGTGTACTGAACGAGAAACTCAGTTTCTCTGTAATTGTGTTCCCAAACGGATGCTTCAACAAGTTCAGCACATGGTTTGGGAACAAGCGGTGACGGTTTATTTAAAGACAATTTTCAAATGGCGAAAATGTTACTTTTTTTGAGCCGGAGTTTCTCGACCGTTGCTATCCCAAACCAAATCCACATGAAGATGGGGAAGGGTTTGGATCGAGTTAAACAGTGTAGCGTCAAGGCGCGCCTTGACACTACACATCGGTTTGAAATGCCTAAGTATGCATAAAAGCGACTTAAGTTAGGCTGTCTTCGGCAGACTTTTTATCTCCCCTCTAAAAAGATGGACCGGGGGTGTGTTCTGGCAAACTTACTCATCCCTGTATCCCTCTTCCTGGCCTACCTGCAGGGAATCATAGAAGATTGAAATCTTTTCATAAATTAGACCTCCGGCGACTTAAAATATCGATTTTTGCAATGCCAGTCCACCTCCTTCACCCCCGCCAGCGGGGGACAGTTGTTTGTCCCCTTTATTGAGTGGATCCTTCCCCTTTATTCCCCATCGGAGGGGGGGAGGAAATTTTTGTTTGAAATATAAGTTATGCCTCCTTTAGTAGCAACTTTTTAGATACACGGCAAATGTCTGCCAAAAACTCCCCTCTCCCGTCCGGCTTATTTATGAAAAATACTAATGCCCTAATGGTTGTTTCCCCCTCTCTTCGAGTGCCTCTTCAAATGCGTAGGTTTTCCCACCAAAACCTTTCCACTTTGCAGAAATTTTAGGAAAACATTAATGCCGAAACAGCACTTGATTTGTCCAACGATTATCGAAAATGTGATTCGGGAGATTTGAGTGCAAAATTTTATTCGGAACTACCTTCGCAATGCATATTTGCGTTAAAGTAAGAGTTACTACCCTTCAGTTCAAATTTCCGTTCACCGTCGTTAAAACTACCAGAGATAACCCTGCCCTGCATAAAAACCGGGGTCAATTTACTTTTGGTATTTGTATGCATTACAGGGGTTTTGTTGTCCCCACCGAGAACCGGTTCAGTTGTCAGTTGCATAATCTTGCCATCATCGACCTTAACGGTGTAATTGCCATCTTTTCCAGAAAATTCAATTTTAGCGCTATCGGCCTTCTCGACTTTGCCGTAATTGCCGAAAATACCCTTGGTAAACCTGATGGCCGCTTGTTTCTGTTGATCATCTTTTGCATCGATATAAATAATGACCCAATCACCAGGTTTTGTTGCGTAGGCGATCTTTGCGCCTGACAGATCTACACCGTCATAACTACTATCACTCAAAGACAGTACAGCTACCGTATGACAGCCCGTCTCCAATCCGAATAATTCACAGGCACATGGTATATTGCAGTTACATCCCTCGACGAAGACACCTTTTACACTGTATTTTTCACCTGCATGGACACCGTGATGCTCATGCTCATGCTTATGCTCATTGGCAAAAACTGTCCGGTAGGACATGCCGACTGTTCCACAGGTAAAGGCAGTGGCAAGTAAAATACCAAAGGTTATAATAAATTTCCTACGCATAAATATCTCCTTTCCAGTTGGGTAGGGTGGCTTAAGCGACAGGAACCCACCCCTGAGTCCCCTCCCAGGAGGGGATTGAGGGTGGGTAATGGGTAATATGAAGGTGTATTCGGCGCAAAAGACAGCGTCTTAACCGTTCGACTGACCCTTCGACAGGCTCAGGGTGGGGTGCCGTGCATGGTGAGCTTGTCAAACCATCATGACGAAGTCCACCCTGCCCATTTAGCATGAAATGTTTAATTTTTTCCGTTAATCTTAATTCCTTCTTTCATAATCTCGGCGACCTTAGCGGCCTCTGCTGTAAACTGAACTCTTACTTCTTTTCTAACTCTTTTTCCAATTTATTTATTCTCTCCTGTAAGCAATCAACGCACCTGTTGCAATTGCCGGGGCACTCTTCATGTCCGCATTTTTCACACTTCTTGGCCGCTTCCTTTGCAGCCTTTCGCCTTGCTATACACTCTTCACATTTCCCGCAATCACCCGGACATACATAATGCCCACAATGATCACACCCGTGGTGACGGCCATGCCCATGGGCAAAAACCATGGTATGAGACAACTCTCCAATAATTCCACCTGTAAAGGCCATGGCAAGTAAAATACCGAGGGTTATAATAAATCTCTTACACATGAACATCTCCTTTCCAGCCTAAAAATAAAATCCTGCAATATATCAAAATATAAAAAGGTGCATGCAGATCTTGTAGTTATCTGCACGCCACCTTTATACCCGACCAATCGCTACGATTGGAATCTATAATTCCCATCCAGTAGTTACTTAAGATATAATTTATGGCATTCAATACACGTCTTTTGTACTAAATCCGTAACGGCGGTTAATGTCGCTCCTTCATCATTTGAATCCGCAGCTTTTTGAATTTCTTTCACATGTGCATCCATCTTGTTTATATAGTCAGTAAAAACCGCTCTTCGTTTTTTGGTCTCCTCAGGATTCAAGGCTTCTGCCATCATAAACCATTGACCTCTCGGAAAAAAGTTATCGAGTATCTTTTTGCCCAGATCGGGAAGGGCACCAGCCTCCTGCTTCACGTAATTCAGATTACCCTCTAATATCCCTTCGATCATATTCGTTACCCTGTTTTCCATTTCACTGGTAAGTCTCTTGATGGGTAAGTTGACACGCGCTTGCTTTTCCTCTGCCAGAGATGGCGAATGATATACCCCGTTCATTAAACCCACTATTCCTGCCAGACCAATACCCAAAAAAATGATCCTCTTCATATTCCATCCTCCTTTCAAAAAATAAAAGTTATAAGATAATCACGTAATCGTATAGATTGAGTTATGCAAAACAAATTCCTTCACAGTTAAATTTCGTAAATATCTTATAATGTCTTACGATATAACAAATTAAACTGCACAAAGAAAAACGTGAGAATACTTATTCAGCAATATAAATCCAAGAAGCTAGAATAATTTGTCTAAATTCATCGACAAATTTTTATCCCCATATATTTTCCGGCATTGCCAAAACTTATTTAAGAGTACACAGGAAATCCTTGTAAACTCCTGATTTACAAGGAAAATTCCTTTATAAAATCACAGAATATTCCTCTGTGCGCTCTGTGGTTTCATTCTTTGCTCTTGTTTTTGCTTGTAAGGGAAAGAAAAAGGTAATTTGCCCACGGCTTTACTGCCAGGATAAAGATTGCACATAATTTTGACAGATTGCCGCAGGATAAATTATAAGTAGGGTGGATTAAGGCGTTGTTTTTTTACACCGAATCCACCTTCACGGTATTTGTAAATGGTGTGTTTGCTCTGTTTAACCCACCCTACTGAAGATCCGCTCAAATAAAATGAAAATTCTTATACAATCAAGTTAAACCTTTAAGGAAAAGTATGGGGTTCAGACATCATCAAATCGTAATCGTTGGAGGGGGGTCAGCAGGCATTACCGTTGCCTCAACACTTTTTAGGAAAAATAACAGCTTAGATATTGCTATCATTGAGCCTTCAGCAAAACACTACTATCAACCCGGTCTGACCTTTGTCGGAGCCGGTATCTTCAATACAAAGGCAATCGTGAGAAATGAAGGCGATGTTGTTCCTGCAAATGCCCGGTGGATAAAAGACGCTGCAGTAAAACTCCTACCCGATCAAAATAAAGTAGTATTAAAATCGGGAGAAAAGATACAGTACCATTATTTAGTCCTCTGTCCTGGCATTCAGATCAACTGGCATAAGATTCATGGGTTAAAGGAATCTCTGGGCAAAAATGGTGTGTGCAGCAATTATAGCCCTGATTTTGCTCCCTATACGTATGAATGCATAAGAAATTTCCGGGGCGGAACTGCCATTTTTACTCAGCCAAATACCCCTATGAAGTGTGGAGGCGCCGCACAAAAGGCCATGTATTTAGCCAGCGATTATTTCAGAAGGAAAGGACTTTTAAACAAGGCAGAGGTAAGATTTACCACTGCTGCCGGTGAGATATTTGGAATAAAGATTTTTGCTGATACCCTTACAAAGGTTGTGCACCGGTACGGTATAAAAACATGCTGGCATCACAATCTGAAAGAAATTAAGTACGGTACACGGGAAGCTGTTTTTGATCTGTTAGAGGAAGGAAAGCCGGTAAGTGAAGTAACGATGAAATATGATATGATTCATGTCACTCCCCCCATGTCAGCACCTGATTTCATCAAAGAAAGTCCCCTGGCAAATCAGGCGGGATGGATTGATTTAGACAAAGATACCTTGCAACACAAACGATATATGAATGTATTTGGATTGGGGGACGCATCAGGCACCCCTAATGCAAAAACGTGCGCTGCGGTCAGAAAGCAGGCGCCAGTCGTTGTGGAGAATTTATTGCAGTATATGAATGATGGTAGTATCCCGAACGCAATAAAATATAATGGCTACGGCTCCTGTCCGATAGCAACCGGCTATGGAAAATTACTCTTAACAGAATTTGATTATGACAAAAAACCGACCCCTACATTTCCTTTGGATCCATCAAAGGAGAGATACAGTATGTGGTTGCTTAAGAAATATTTTTTACCATGGTTTTATTGGAACAGGATGCTGAGAGGGAAACCATAAGACTTTTAAGATTTTCGCTTGACTTACCGTGAAAAAGGTATTAGCATGCCTTGCATTATTTGAAGGTTAAATAACATTTTTCTCCAATGTATATGCCATTAACGAAGTATTTTACCAGAAACAAAAATCGAACAAATATCCTGTTTGTTTCGACTCTTCTTCCCTATTTACTGTTGTGTTTAACACTCGGAGGTTTTCACAATAGTTTTTTAAATACCCAGCATTGTAACCACAAGCAACATCCTCTCGCACGGAAGACTATTGACACCTCTCATACTTCACACATTGAGATTTCAGAAAACGGTTATCAGCACGACTCCGAAACATGTCAAATCTGTCAATGGCTGAAGACACCTTCAACCTCAGCACGATTTCTATCAGTAGATGCACAATGCGAGTGTATCTACATCAGTCTTGCATATTATTCCAACCCCGCCATTCCATCTTTACCCATCCATAATTTTACCATCCGTCCGCCTCCCTCATTCTCCTGTTTTTCTGCATAGCTACATAATTTAGTCCATTAAAACACAAAGACACTAAGCCCGTAGGGGCACGGTGCACCGTGCCCCTACATTGAATTCCTAAACGTTAAATTATTCCTAATCTTCTCATTTCGAGGCGTTTAACAGGAGAATAGTATGAGATGGATAATCTATACATTGCTCGCATGCATACTCATTGCAGGCGGCGATGAACGGCCGTTCTCAATTACCAGAGTATATGGCGAAGTAACGTCAACAACCGATAAAGATTCTCAACCGATGAGCATCACAGAAGGACAAGAAGAAACTGCAGAAGGTACAAAAGAAATTAGTATTAGTAAGGATGAATTTGATGAGATTGTTGGTCAACTTCAGGGTATGAAGGAACTGCTTGTCAATATGAAACGGGATTATGATATCCGTTTTAAAGAGATGCAGGAAAAGATCGCTACTCTTGAAAAAGAAAAAAAAGAACTCGAAAAACAAAAATCACACATATTAGAAGAGGACGAGGTAACTACTGCCGGGGTAGAAACAAAAACCTTAGAAACCCCTGTGGCAGAAGAAGAACCCTTGCCGAAACAGACAGATACAAGCACAACTTCACCTCTACCTTCTCAAGCTTTATCCCTTTCACCTGCGGAATCTGCGTTACCCTCAACTGCCACACCAGACCAATCCATAAGTCCAAGCATTGGACAATGGTCTCCCGCTCAGCCGATAACTTTATGGAGCGCAGGAGGGACTTATATGGGACTCTCTTTCATTGGATTATTTTCAGCAGCGGCTTCAACCGCTGAAGATTTGGAAAGCCTCGAGACGGGTGCTCATGACCCCATACAACGTGGATTTACCGTGCAAAATCTGGAAACATCATTTCAGGGAGCAGTAGATCCTTATTTTTACGGAAATGCCTTTATCATCTTTCAAATTGATAAAGAGGGTGAATCGTTTCTTGAAGTGGAAGAGGCCTATTTGACCTCAATGTCTCTCCCCTTGAATTTACAAGTAAAGGCAGGTACTTTCTTTACGGAATTTGGCAGATTAAATCCCACGCATCCCCATGTATGGGATTATGCTGATCAACCCTTGGTGAATGGTCGATTTTTGGGCGCAGATGGACTGCGAAATCCCGGAGCACGAATCTCCTGGATAGCCCCGACAGATATCTATACGGAACTCTTCTTTACGGTACAGGACAGCCAGGGAGAAACGGCTCATAGTTTCAGGAATGAAGAGGCATTGTTTGGACGGGAGGCAGTTGAGACGCGTGTGCGCGCTATGGAAGATCTGCTTTACGTTCCCCGTATTGCAACCTCTTTTGATCTGACAGAGGAACAGACTATTTTATTGGGTGCCTCTGCAGCCTTTGGACCAAACTCTACAGGAAGAGATAAAAATACGCTTATCTACGGTGTAGATATGTTTTGGAAATGGAAATCCAGATATGCTGAAGGTGGTTTTCCATTTATAACATGGCAGACTGAGGTCATGGGGAGACGTTTCGAGGCCAGTGAAGATATAAATGCCGGTCTGCCCGATGAAGTGCTGGATAACTGGGGTGTATATTCTCAAATCATGTGGGGATTTAAAAAACGGTGGATGGCAGGACTACGGGGAGACTATGTAGATGGAGAAGAAGGAGCAACCGATCCTTTAGGATTTGAACGTTGGAGACTCTCTCCCAATCTTACCTTTTACCCATCGGAATTTTCAAAAATTCGGTTACAATACAATTACGATGATATATTAGGGAATGATACTTCAGAACATTCTGTATTCCTGCAATTCGAATTTTTACTGGGTACACATGGGGCGCATAAATTTTAAAAACTGTTAACAACAGAGGTCACGCAAAAAAACTTTAAAGGGTGGCACGGACTTCGTCGTGAGCACTCAGTCGAACGACAAACTTGTTTGTCCGTGTATAATTTGGAACAATAATGGCTATTTGCTCAGGAGTTTTTTTATGAAAATATTTCTTTACTTGTTATGTGTATTAAGCTGGGTATCCGTTGCCCAGGCAAAGTTAAATATCGTTGCAACAACATCTGACCTAAGCGCTTTAGTTAGTGAAATCGGAAAAGAAAAAGTTAACATAACTACCATTTCTAAACCGACAGAAGATCCGCATTTTGTAGATGCAAAACCCGGTTTTATTGTTAAGCTTAATAAAGCAGATATGCTTATTGAGGGAGGATTGCAGTTAGAGATGGGCTGGTTACCGCCGTTGGTTTTAAGTGCAAGAAATCAAAAAATACTTCCGGGAAATTCTGGATATATTGTTGCATCTTCCGGGGTTCATATTTTAGAGGTACCCACAGCACTCACTCGTGCTGCTGGAGACATCCACCCCTTCGGGAACCCCCATATCATGCTGGATCCTTTAAATGGGAAAATAGTCGCTACCCATGTCTGTGACCGGCTCTGCCAAATTGATGCAGAAAATTGTAATTATTATAAAGATAACTTAAACAATTTTATAAAAAAACTTGATCAGAAATTGCCAGAATGGCAAAAAATGATGGACCCTTTTCAAGGAACAAAAATTGTCACTTATCACAAGACTTTCCCCTATTTTGCAAAAAGGTTTAATCTGAATGTAATAGGTGAGCTTGAACCAAAACCGGGAATTCCCCCTTCACCTTCCCATCTCAATACCCTTATCCCCATGATGAAAGATGAAGGGGTAAAACTTATTCTTATTGAACAATTTCGTGAACGCAAAATTCCTGAATTTGTTTCTGAACGGACAGGGGCAAAGGTTGTCGTTTTACCGATTATGGTCGGAGGGCAAAAAGAAATTCAAGACTATCTTGACCTTTTTGATTATACTATTAATCAGATTGTAACGGCACTCAAAACCAAATCTTAACCACGTATGAATACCGAAAACTGTATTACATTAAAAGACGTTGCTATTGGATATAGCGGGAATATTATTCTTAGCGGCATTAATTTTTCTTTAAAAAAGGGTGAATTCGCAGTCTTATTCGGACCAAATGGTTGTGGCAAAACCACACTGTTTAAGACCATTCTGCACATTATTTCCCCGATCCATGGATCTATCATTTATGGTGACGATTATGCCCCAAGATTTGGTTATGTACCACAGCGTCAACACTTAGACGAAATATATCCATTTACCGCGGAAGAAGTCGTTTTGATGGGTACTTTCGGACAGAGGAAACCATTTTGTCCCACTTCCAAAACCGATCATTTATTGGTAGAACAATGCTTAAAAGACGTTGGAATGCTGGATTTAAAAAAAGAATTTTTTTCCGAATTGTCCGGGGGACAGAAACAGCGTATACTTATAGCACGGGCATTGGCAACACGGCCAAATGTTTTGCTGCTTGACGAACCCATTACAGGGCTTGATGTCCTTGCTCAAAAAATGATCATTGAACTTATCTCAGGACTCCACAAAAAGCACCAATTAACGATTATGATGATCACCCATGAGGTTCATCATATTCCACGATGGGTAAAAAAAATAATCCATATTCATCACTATAAAATAGTACTTGGCTCATTGGAAGAGATACTTTCTTTATCAAGGATCGATGAAATACCGACTCAGTGAAAATTATACATGGAACAACTTTTAGATATACTTAGTCCAGATTTCCTTTTACGAAACGCCTTTTATGCAGGATTGATCGTGGGGTTTGTGTGCCCTCAGGTAGGCATTTTTTTTGTGCTGCGTCGTATGATCCTCTTGGGTATAGCCCTGCCTCAGGTATCAAATGCAGGTGTCGCCTTTGCATTTCTATTACATACCCTTGGATGGCATTTTTTCTACCATATGGAATCCGAAAAGGTCATGGCATTGACAGGTTCTGTAGTCTTCACCCTTATCACAATCTTTGTTTTGGCCATTCTCGAACGCAGACGGAAAGGATTTACTGAAAACCGCATAGGGTTTACTTATGCAATAGCAGGAGCGGTTTCTATATTGTTTGTTTCCTGGAATCCGTATGGAAAATCAGAAGTACTTTCTATGCTTACGGGAGAGATTATTTCCATACCGGATATTTATCTATGGTCAATGCTTGCCATCTACGGCACGGTCTTTATTGTTCTAATCGGTTTTCATCGTAACTTTATATTGGTATCATATGACATTGATATGGCGACTACCATTGGGAAAAAGGTTATCCTATGGGACATTATGCTTTATCTTATTATCGGTATAATTATATCCTTCGGGGTTATGACCGTAGGCCCGCTGGTAATATTCGGCTTTCTATTGATACCGCCAGTTGCGGCGCGAATGGTCACGCGTGGAATCCCGCTTTTCTGCATCGTTTCATCGGCCATTGGAGTTATTGCATCTTTTGCTGGTTTTTACATTTCATATCGTTTTGACCTTCCAACAGGCCCGACTGATGTCGCACTCCTCTGTGTAATATTAATGTTGCTCTATTTCGGAAAAATGCTTTTCCGATTTAAAAGATAAGTTGAATCACTATCCACACACGGATATAATTCGCTATAGCAAAGATTTTCATTATGTTTTTGTTTTCAATCTAATTTTGTATATTTCGTTTTTTTTCAGTCCAATTTTTAAATTAAACCAGAGGAGAAGGAATCGTGAATAGTAAAAAGATTGTTGGTACAACTGCTATTTGTAGCCTTGCAATTATAACGATATTGCATCCAACCTATTGTTTTTCTAAAGAGGGTATCGTTACAACTGAAAGTAATGATAAAATGAAAAGAGATAAGCCAGCATTCCCGATTGACGTTGCTAATGAATTTTATAAACAAGGTTTGAACTATGCGCAATATGGCCTTTATGACGAAGCAATTGAAATGTTTACGAAGTCATTGGCCAAGAACCCCAATAACTTAGAGGCATACAAAAATCTTGGTCTGGCATACACACAAAAGGGGATGTATGACAAAGCCATTGAAACCTTTCAGAAGGTTGTAGAAAAAAAGCCTGAAGACGCCGATACACATTATAATCTTGCTTCGGTGTACTTCGATAAAGGTGCCTTTGACAAAGCAATTAAGGCATTTAATAAAACAATCCAAATCAATCCCGAATATCGTTCTGCTTATTCCCTTCTGGGTATTGCATATACAAAGATTGGTAAGTACGATGATGCAGTACAAACATTGAAGAAACGTATAGAACTAGACCCAAATCTTGCAATAACCTATTCGAACCTTGGTATCGTTTATTCGATGAAAGGGATGGATAAAGAAGCCTTGATAGAATATAACAAGGCACTGTCAATCGATCCAGGACATGAAAATGCACTCTATAATATTGCCTTATTGTACGATAAAACAGGAAAGGTAGATGAAGCCATCCAATATTATAATAAAACGGTCGACATTAATGTAAGTAATGCAGATGCCCAATATCGGCTCGGCAAAAATTACATGAAGAAAAAACAATACGATGATGCACTTAACGCATTCCAGACAGCTGTAATGTCTGACCCGAATAACGTGGAGATTTACCATGATATTGGAACTGCATACAAGGCTAAAGGCATGGAGAAAGATGCGGAGGGCTACTTCACTTTATATAAAAAAGCCAAAAATGAGAAATAAAGTTGAAACAGAGAGGTAGAAATATGGCATGAATGTTTATTCCTGCATACTTTTTCATCTGGTAACTATCCAGGTCCGAATGCAGTAGCCAGAAGTCAGAATTCAGAACAAAGCGGTTTGAATGGTTTATGCTGTTTATACTGCTTTTTTTCTGACTTCTGAATCTGACTTCCAGATTCCGGCTCTGAGACGCAACAAGGGAACTACCAAATTCATGCAGTTCTCTATAATCCAAAATATTAATACATCTCTGCCAATTTCTTCGAAAGTACTGAAAGATTCTTATCCTTTGTCAGATATTCTGCCTCATTCGGATGTACCTTCAAATCAAGGAGCATTTTCTTAATCTTTTTCCATCCTGATTCCTTCTTTTTTTCACTCGTTTCCAAATATAAATCTGAGACTAATTCCCCTAGCCTTTGTATCAGGCGAAGGTCCTTGTTTTCATAAAAATTCTTAATCACCTTCTTTTGATATTCCGTGTAACCTTTTCCAGCATTCTGATCCATATAACTTCTCCATTCTTAAATTTGGTTTTGACGACCTTTTCCCTTATAATTATTATTATTACAAATGTTTGATTACAAAGCCACACATTATCTTGACTAAAATATCTGTAGAAAATGAAATTTCTTGAGGAATTCAATAGAAAAGTAGCATGCCTGCTTATCAAAGATTTTGATAATACAGACAACAAAACCGTACGTATCCAGTATGGGTTCATTGCTGGTTTGATTGGCATTTATGCGACCATTGTTCTGTTTCTTTTAAAAATGACCCTTGGTTTTGTGGTGGGGTCTGTATCAGTGGTTGCCGAGGCTTTCCATCTCCTCTCACACCTGGCCAACTCAGTTATCCTTTTGATCAGTTTCAAGATAACGGCTCGACCGGCTACCGCAAAGAATCCGTTTGGCCATGGGAGAATGGAGCATATCGCCCCACTTATTATGTCGATTTTCTTGTTTGTTTCCGGTATTCAGATTGGTGAAAAATCGCTTCACCAGACGATTAAACCCCACGAACTCCTTTACTGGCCTGCACTGCCCTGGATCCTTTTCAGTACTGTTATCGTGAAACATTGGCTTGCACAATTTGTTCACTTTCTTGGAAAAAGAGTTAATTCTCACGCCATCCTTGCGAATGCAGCCCACCAGAACATTGAGGCGGTAATGACGCTTACCGTTGCCGGGGGGCTGATTGTAGGCCATTACCTTCATTCCCCAAAGATAGACGGCTACATTGGTATTTTAATGTCGGCCTGGTTATTATTTTTAGGCTATACTCACGGGAGAGAAGCAATTGTACCTCTTCTTGGCCAGGCTCCCGGGAAAGATATTATTCGGAAAATACGGGAAACAGCAAAATCTATCGATGGTATTAAGGATGTTCATGAGATCATCGTGCATGACTATGGATCAATGTTCTTAATTTCTTTCCATGCTGAAATACCTGCAAGATTGGGACCTGTTGAGATGCATGAAATTGCAGAACTGAGCGAACGCAAACTTAGGGAGATTTTCGGCGGTGACGCCGTATGTCATATGGATCCGGTCATGGAAATGACTCCCGAAATTCACGCTACAGAGGCACGATTTCAAAAGATACTGAAATCCCTTCCTCAAATTGTTAACTATCATGACTTTCGGGTTGTTGCAGCGTCTCAGGAAAGAATAATCATCGTTGCTGATATTGACTTGAGAGAAGAAGTTGTTGAAGATGAATTCAAACAGATTTCAAAAGATCTGGAAAGGCGTGTAATGGATGAAATGGAAAATGTAGCTTATTGCAGTTTTTATATTACACCAAAGTTTGCATACTAATCCTTCTCTGAAAGGCGCATAGCGCCTCATAATCAACAATATTTTGTCGATGTTTTGTTATATAGTTCAGTTCATGGAGGAAGTTTCGTGGCATAGACAACCCCCTGACTCCCCCTTAATAAACTAGGGGGCGAGGGGGTTGTAATGCTGCTGGTATTTCGGGTTTGGTTTAATTGTTCAAGGTTGTTGTAGTTATACCTGCCCTTTAGGGCCACCTTTCTCAAGCAGAGTCTTGGGAAAGGCGTAGTATCTTCCGAAGATGATTTTGACATTTTTAGCAAAAATTATGAATAAAATTAACCCTGTCAGGGTTTTAAACCCTGACAGGGTTGACTCACAAATTTCGTGCTTCGGTTTTTATCTTTTTTCGACTCGTTCGGGTCAAAAACCGGGATGGAGACATATCATCTCCCTGTGCTGTGTCCTCAGCACCCAAAATACCCGGAGTCAAAGGCAAAAATCACTTTTACCCGAACGCATAATATACGCAGCGTCATTAATCAGATACGAATATGTCATTCCCGTGAAAGCGGGAATCCAGAAAAACACCGGATTCCAGGTCAAACCATGAATGACAGACAGTTGTAAACTTATGTCGTTATGTATAATTTCTCCATGAAGGCGACTACTGGTAATAATCCTGCATGTACCGTTAATCCCTTCCCACTCATCTCCGTCTTGATTTTCGGTTGTTTTCTGGCCTCTTTTTGTGCTATATTTTCCATAGAAAAGGTAAACTATAAATATTGCATATTAGTATAATTAAGCACTGAAACTTATTCAAAAGGGGGAAAAGACCGCATGAAACAACTGAAAATTACCTTATTTGGTGCATTTGTCATGTTTGCAGCCACAATTTTTAGTACTCATAATATATATGCCAATCATCATGAAAAGGAAACGGAGTGGGCAGTCGGTGCCACTGAAAAAAGAACACTCTACGTCGCTCACTGGACACATACCCCTGAAAATTGCCCCGGCAGGAGCGGAGATGGCGCTAAGATGCTGGGTAAGTTCTGGGAAGGAAGAAAATTGGCCGAAGAAAAGGGTATCAAGATACTGGGAGCATACGTAACAGTTACAGAACATGATTATTTTATTATCTTTGAAGCAAGCGATTACGGCGCAGCAGTAGAATTCTTTCTTCCGCTGGTACCCAGTCAAACCGGAAAAATTGTACCCGTGCTTACCATGGATGAATGGTTAAAGATAATGCCAAAGTAAAAAAGAAACGGATGGTTTTTTTGCGTCAAAAAAGAGGCATGGCTTTATGACAGAACCGCCATCAGAAAATAAAGATACGTTTATTTTGGATCGAGATCACTTCCAGAAACTCCTTGATACTCTCATCCAAAAAGGCTATCGGATTGTGGGCCCTACCCTAGGTGAAGGCGCTATTGTATATAACGAGTTGAACTCGGTTGCAGATTTACCCGTTGGGTGGACAGATGAACAGGATGGCGGTACCTATCGACTCAAGAAGCGTGATGACCAGGCGCTCTTTGGTTATGTTGCCGGCCCGCACTCATGGAAAAAATTCCTGCTCCCGTCGGCATTACGCCTGTGGCAGGCCAAACGCGTGGGCAATAGTTTTCAAATTGTTGCAGAGAATGGAGATGCCACAAAGTTTGCCTTTGTTGGCGTCCGCTCGTGTGATATGCATGCCATTGCAATTCAGGATAAAGTCTTCATGAATGGACAATATGTTGATCCTCATTATAAATCGCGACGTGCGGATGCTTTTGTCCTTGCTATTAACTGTGGGAAAGCTGGCGGTACCTGTTTCTGCGTATCGATGAATACAGGCCCGAGGGCAACATTCGGTTTTGATCTTGCAATGACCGAAATTTTGGAAGATAACAGACACTATTTTGTGATTGAATCAGGCACAGAATTGGGAGCAGAGATCCTCCATGCGGTTCCATATAGGAAAGCAAATGAAGAAGAAATATTTTCTGCTGACAGTGTGATAAAAAAAACTGTCGGACAAATGGGCAGGAGTATGGACACCACGGACATCAAAGACCTGCTTTACAGAAACTACGAACATCCACGTTGGGAAAATGTCGCAGAACGTTGTTTGACCTGCGCTAACTGCACCATGGTTTGTCCGACGTGTTTTTGCACAACCGTGGAAGATGTAACCGATTTAACGGGCGAGCACGCTGAACGTTGGCGGAAACTGGACTCGTGCTTCACGATGGATTTTTCTTATATCCATGGAGGAAGTGTCCGATCTTCGACAAAGGCCCGCTATCGCCAATGGATGACACACAAAATTGCAACCTGGATTGACCAGTTTGGCACATCGGGTTGCGTTGGCTGTGGACGCTGCATCACCTGGTGCCCTGTTGCGATTGATATCACAGAAGAAGCCCGTGCTATTCGTGAAAGTGAACCTATTTTAAAAAGAGAAATCACAGAGGGTACGGAGAAAAAACCTTACAATCGTAAAGAATGAATTCACTATCAAACAGCGAGTAAATACTAAAAAAGTTGTTGCTGCGATGGCGCATACCAAAAGCAATTTAAATGACGCGGTATAATAATCTTAATCTTGTGGAATTCCGATGGTATCTGTAGTGAAATAATCCAGGAGAACAAAAATGCAGATGCATACACTCGAACCTTATCTGGCAGAACATCCATTCTTAAAAGGCCTCGAACAGAAGCATCTTAAAATTATTGTGGGATGTGCATCCAATGTGCGGTTTGATGCCGGACAGTTTATCTTACGTGAAGGTGAAGAGGCTAACAATTTTTACATTATTCGGCATGGCAAAGTGTCCCTTGAAATATTTACACAGGATCGTGGCCCTATTACCATTCAGACTATAGGAGAGGGCGAGGTGCTCGGTTGGTCATGGCTCATTCCCCCATATCACTGGCATTACGATGCACGGGCTCTTGAGCTCACCCGAGCCATTGCCCTGGATGGAAAATGTTTGCGGATAAAATGCGAACAAGATCATGACCTTGGTTACGAACTGCTGAAACGGTTTGCCTATATCATTACGCAACGGCTGGAGACAACAAGATTACAACTTCTGGATATTTATGGTATTCACACTTAGGATATCAGCAGTAAACGGTGGCATGGACGAATTTGTTTGTCCGTGCTGATTTAATGTTAAGGAATTTCAATTCTGTAGGGTGCGTCCTACGCACCATCCATACGATGGATTGTTTTGGTGTGTAGGACGCACCCTACACAAGCTGTCCTCGTGGGACAGGCGCCCTTGCCTGTCATCATCGCAAAGAGAAATCTTACGATGTCAGAATTCCACACATTCGTTCGGAATAACAAGAGAGTCGTTGGGTTTGCGTCTTTTAAAACCCAACCTAATTTAAGACTAAAGGAATTGAATACAATGTACACCCAAAGTCCAATGTTCCCCACTCCGTTTCGTATTCAACGGGTGAAGAAGGAAACACACGATACATTCACCATCGAACTGAAACCGATGAACGGTATTGATGAATTTTCATTTGCAGCCGGACAGTTCAATATGCTCTATGTGTTTGGCATGGGAGAGGTACCAATTTCCATCAGCGGAGACCCGGCCATACCGGATATACTCAAGCACACGACACGCGCAGTGGGGACAGTAACGAAAGCCATGCACAAACTAAAACGCGGAGATGTGCTGGGAGTGCGAGGCCCGTTTGGAAGTCATTGGCCTGTAGATGAAGCGATAGGGAAAGATCTTGTTCTTATGGCGGGGGGGATTGGACTTGCACCCTTACGCCCGGCAATGTATCAACTCATTTCAAATCGCAAAAGATACGGGAAAATCGCTCTTCTTTACGGTGCCAGGACACCACAGGACTTACTCTACGCCCAAGAACTAGAACAATGGAACGGACGCTTTGATGTAGAAGTAAAAGTCACCGTCGATAGCGCTACAGGAAATTGGCAAGGTAATGTTGGTGTCGTAACCATGCTCATCCCCAGAGCCCAATTTGATCCCCTGCAAACAGTGGCAATGATTTGCGGCCCTGAAATAATGATGCGTTTCGCGGTAATAGAACTGCAAAAAAGCGGAGTAAACCCAGAAAACATCTTTATTTCAATGGAACGGAATATGAAATGTGGAATTGGCCTTTGCGGTCACTGTCAGTTCGGGCCTACCTTTGTGTGCAAAGATGGCCCTGTGTTTCGCTACGATAGCATCAAAAACATCTTTGGAAAACGAGAAATATAAAATAGTTCATCGCTTCATATAAGTAGATGCAGAACTCTTTCGCTGGTTCAATCGTCCTCGATTGAACCGAAACATTTGGTATAATTCCATCTCACAGCACGAGTACAAGCTTTCGTGTGCCGTTCAAATATCTGATTCAATCTGCAAGACTGAACCAGCCTTGAGCGACGCCGTGATGTTTTCGGTGTGGGATTCACCGAAACATCTAAAATATTTTTATGATCTTCAGGATGCTGCAAAGGCGGCATGATGACTGTAGTAAATTTCATCTTTTCTAAGTACTATGAATAAAAACCGAAAACCCAAACTTGCCGTATGGAAATTTGCCTCCTGTGATGGTTGTCAGTTGAGCCTCTTAAACTGTGAAGACGAATTGCTTACCGTGGCCGGCAAGGTTGAGATTGCTTACTTTCCAGAAGCTTCGAGTGCCGTAGTAAAAGGGCCCTACGACCTCTCCCTTGTTGAAGGATCTGTCACCACGCAACACGATGCTGCGCGTATTCAGAAGATTCGCAAGGTATCAAAAGTACTCGTCACCATTGGTGCATGTGCTACGGCCGGCGGCATTCAAACGTTACGCAACTTTAAGAATGTAAATGAGTTTATTTCCATCGTGTATGCATCTCCGAAATACATAGAAACACTCGACAAATCAACGTCTATTGCCAGCCATGTCCATGTTGATTTTGAACTGCAGGGATGCCCCATTAACAAACGTCAACTTCTTGAAGTGCTTGGAGCCTTTCTGTATGGACGAAAACCAAATGTTCCGGCATATAGTGTTTGTATTGAGTGCAAACGTCGCGGAACCGTTTGTGTGATGGTGGCACAGGGCATACCATGCCTTGGACCGGTCACCCATGCCGGATGCAACGCAATATGCCCAGCGTATAACCGAGGTTGTTATAGTTGCTACGGTCCGATGGAAACACCGAACACGGCTTCACTGAGTTCATGGTTTGCCCATCTTGGGGTGAAGGAAGAGAATCTTGTAAGAAGCTTTCGTAGCTTCTATGGTTACTCCGAGCCTTTTCGTAAGGAAAGTGAAGCACATGAAAATAAAGACAGAAGATGAGAATTCAGCCCCCCTTTCCAAAACCCTCACACCATTTTAAATTTCTTGCTTTATACATATACAGAATGGTATTTTTACATAACTCTCAAGCTGAGTCCCATACTATAGCTTTTGTCTTTTGTCTGCTTGTAAAGAAAGTTAATATTACGATATCAGAAAAGTAATTATCCAATAATGAAAAATGTCGCCCTGAGCCAAAGGAGAAGTGTCTTGTCAAAACGGGATTCTTCGCTTCGCTCAGAATGGCAGTGCAGCGGGGGGATTTTCGGGTGAAAAATAAAACGATCAAAGTGGATTACCTTGCCCGTGTCGAAGGTGAGGGCGCCCTGTATGTCAAGATCAAGGACAATAGCCTAACGGATGTCAAACTGAAGATCTTTGAGCCGCCACGTTTTTTTGAAGCATTCTTACAGGGGCGCAATTACAGCGAAGCCCCTGATATTACGGCACGCATCTGTGGAATATGCCCAATCGCCTACCAGATGAGTGCAGTACATGCGATGGAAGATGCATTTGGTGTTACTGTCGATGGGCAACTCCGTGCACTTCGTCGACTCATTTACTGTGGCGAATGGATCGAGAGTCACGCCCTCCATGTATACATGCTGCATGCACCAGACTTTTTAGGTTACACCGATGCGATCCAGATGGCAAAAGATCACCCCGCTCTTGTACAGCGTGGACTGCAACTGAAAAAAGCGGGAAATGAGATAGTAGCATTCCTTGGCGGTAGGGAAATCCACCCTATCAATGTGCGTGTCGGAGGTTTTTACAAAGTGCCCGCAAAACGCGAACTTGAACCTCTTGCTGAACGTCTGAAATGGGCACGTGATGCAGCCCTTGAAACTGTCCGCTGGACTGCCACACTGGATTTTCCCGATTTTGAGCAAGACTATGAATTTGTTGCCCTTTGCCATCCGGGCGAATATCCTTTCAACGAGGGGAGACTTGTCTCGAACAAGGGATTAGACATTTCCGTGCGTGACTATGATGATTCTTTTGTCGAAGAGCACGTACCATATTCCAATGCGTTACATTCCATCATCAAAGGACGCGGCGCTTATTTCGTTGGCCCTCTGGCCAGGTATAATCTAAACTTCAACCGGCTCTCCCCGATGACGCAAGAAGCGGCGCATTCAGCCGGACTTTCGTACGTCTGCAACAATCCGTTTCAAAGCATTATCGTTAGGAGTGTGGAGATCCTTTATGCCTGCGATGAGGCATTGCGCATCATCGATCAATATGAAAGACCCGATAAACCGTCAGTGCAAGTTCAACCACGAGCCGGTACGGGCTACGGTTGCACTGAAGCGCCGCGAGGAATCCTTTACCATCGTTATAGTACCGATGATAATGGTGTGATTATTGACGCAAAGATTGTTCCACCCACATCTCAGAATCAGAAGACCATTGAAAATGATCTCTGGCAGTTTATCCCGAAATATCTGGATCTCCCTTCCGAAAAACTTACGCTGCAATGTGAGCAGGCAATACGCAATTACGATCCGTGCATCTCATGTGCCACGCATTTTTTAAAGCTTTATGTTAACCGGGAATAGAAAATCAGGATAATAATTTATTTTAGGTTTTCCGACTTATGATTTGTGAGTTGGGATTTAAAATCGTAGATCACAAATCGTGAATCGTAATTATTTGTAAAAATGGTAACCACATGAAAGGCAAAAAATGGGACGACCCCTTTGTCTTCATAATTGGCATTGGTAATGCGTACCGCAGCGATGATGCTGTGGGACTTCATGTTGCTCAATGTCTGAAGAAACAGGCACATGATCATGTCTATGTCCTTGAAGAAAGCGGTGAAGGACTGTCATTAATGGAGTCATGGAAGGATGCCGATACCGTCATCCTTATTGATGCAGTTTATTCTGGAGCAAGGCCGGGAACCATTCTTCGGTTTGATGCACGTGATCAACCCATCCCGTCAAATCTTTTCCATTATTCCACACATGCCTTTGGTGTCGCTGAAACCATTGAACTGGCACGGGCACTCAACCAGCTACCGAATCGTCTCATCGTCTATGGTATTGAAGGGAAATGCTTTGAGGCTGGCGCTGGATTATCTGTAGAAGTCGATAAAGCAGTGCAAGAAGTCACGATACGTGTACAACAAGATATCCGGAATTCTGGAATTTAAATACCTATGCACGAATTTTTTCTCGTTAAAGACCTTATACGCAAGATAACGTCCTTGGCACATGAGCAAGGTGCAAGCAGGGTGACCGGCGTGATAGTTAAACTTGGTGCATTATCCCATATCTCTCCGGACCATTTCCGCGAACACTTCATCCATGCCTCGCTGGGAACAGTTGCCGAAGGGGCCCGGTTAAATATCGAAGTCCTGACTGATGTGACTGACCCGCAATCCCAGGAAGTTTTGCTTGAAAACATCGAGATTTACTTAGCGACATAAGTTTACTACTGTCTGTCATCCCGGGCTTGACCCGAAATCCAGTGTTTTTCTGGATTCCTGCTTCTGCGGGAATGACATATTCGCATCTGATTAATGACGCTGTGTATTGTTGAATAGATGAAGCACCATGCTCACTTCCTGCAAGAAACGGTTAGTATCAAACAAATTTTACACACACTTACATCTTCAGGTTATAGGATACGAGATACTCATGGCGCAGGTATTGGAGTAATTTTGTGATAATTTCAAACCCCTCTGACAGGGAATGTAGGGTATCACCCAATTCATGCCGCCTTGCCATGTCATGTTCCGAAGCCAGACCAAAATAGGTTTTCCCAAAGTCTACATAATACCGGCTGTCTATCAGGGTCTTTTTATATTTAAATTTCTGTTCGATGTACTCTGGAAACATGCCAGTGAAGAACAACGTGTAATTACCAATATGACAGTAGATATAAAATCTCCGGGCACTATCGGAACGCTGAATCTCTTCAATCATGTCGATAATATACCGGTATTGTTTTTCGTCGTCTTTTTCCATCTTGAATAACCTGGACGTCTGTACAAACATGGCAAGCATATTTGCAAGATAATTTGACACATCGGTGCTATTTAACAACCGTAGCACTTTATTCCTATTCCAGGGATATTGCGGTTCAGTACTATTCAATTCCTCAACGATATTATCGACAAAATCTGCGTCGTCTTTTTTTAGTTTAAATACCCTTCTGAGGAGTAGGGTAAATAAAAAATAAGGTGATGAATGAAGGATTATATTCCCTTCACGCATCACCTTTTCAAAAACACGATCACTATCAACCAGCTTTGAAATAATATCTGCATCTCCATTAATGAGATTTGCTATATACTCATAGTCTTGTCTCTTCGTTACATAGTTTTCAATAAGAAACAGCAAATCCTTATCAGAGAGAGAGTCAAGGTTATGTGTATTTAATTCATTATGTTGCCTTTCCATCTTTTTTCCTTTGTAAGCTATTTTAAAAACAACTTTTAGCATTGTTAAAAACTTAACAATAAAAAGCAATTTCTTACCGTAAGGTGTACAACACAAGAGACATGACACACAGGATTTTTTATTTTTTATAACATTTATTGCTGCTTCTGTGGTTCCATAGTTTCACAATTTCCATGCATTTTCCAATAAGAAAACAGCAAATCTTTGTCTGGGGGAATAATTAAGCTCATGGAAATTTAATTCATTGTTTTGTCTCTTCATCTTTCTTTTTTCGTGTTTCATCGCCTACCACCAACTTCGAGAAGAGTGTGATCGCCATGATAACAATAGCTATTGAACCGCCAAAATAGAGGGTTTCTAAGGGGTTCTCCCACATTACAATGTGCTTTAAAAAAGTGATGACTATGACCACAACAACCGCTGCAATCAGTTTTTCTTTTAAATCAGTGAGATCACGTATTTTCAACCAGAACGGGTAGGCAATAGATTGGTCTTTGTCTACAAACAATTCGAAGAGTCCAATCCCCATAACAAACATCACCACGGCAACCATAAACAAATCTATGGCAGAAATAAAGTGCACAGAGAGTTCTACACGATGTTCACCATGATTAAACAAAAAATTCAATATGTCTGGAATACCATTCACAAACTCCCAAATCCCTGAAAATATCAAAAAACCAGAGGCCAAAATTGTAAGAATAGAGGCCACTGCTACAAAATACCGCCCTGCATTAACAAAGCTTTTATTTATAATTGTTAAAAAATCCCGGTTTTTCATGTAATTCCCTTATTATTTTTCCCTTTCAATCGCCTGAAATTCTTCCAGTAATTCTTTCTGCCTTTTTGTCAAGTTCTTGGGGGTGAGGACAATTACCCGCACATATTGGTCGCCGAATCCACGGCCTTTTAAATAAGGCATGCCACTACCCCTCAACCGGAACAGGGTTTCAGTCTGTGTTCCTGGTGGAATTTTCATCAAGGCATTTCCGTCTAATGTAGGCACTTCAATCTTTGAACCCAGAGTTGCTTCAATTAACGAAATGGTTGTTTCCATATAAATATCGCTTCCTTGCCTGTGAAAAATGGGGTGTGGTTGTACAGAGACAATTACGTAAACATCATCCTTCAACCTCCCTGCAGCCTTATCGGCTGTAACCCTTAAAGTTGTTCCATTATCCACCCCTGGGGGTATCTTGACTTTGATCTTGTCCAGTTTTTGTATCTCGCCGCTCCCGTGACAGTTCTGGCACGGGTGTTCAATGATTTTTCCCCGGCCTCTGCAAACAGGACAGGCACCGATTTTGATAATCCTGCCAAAACCTTGTAGTTGATCCTGTTGCACTTCACCCCCTCCCTTACAATTCGTGCAAGTCCTGGGAATCGTACCTTTTGCAGCGCCCGACCCACCACAATCTGTGCATTTTTCCATATGAGGGATAGCGACCTCTGTGCTAACGCCTTTATACGCTTGTTCCAGGGTAATTTCAACCCGGACTCTCTTAACCGGTTCCTCCGGTTGCACGAAACCCCATCTGCGTGTGCCAAAGAAGTCGCTAAAGATGCTGCCACGACCAAAAAAATCAGAAAAGATATCGTGTCCGAAAATGTCTTCCAGATCACTTACGTGGCTAAAATCCCGCCAGGTAAACCCTTCCTTGCTAAAATCTGAAGCAACCCCCGCATGACCATACTGGTCATATCTTTCCCTCTTGTCGTCATCAATAAGTACTTCATATGCCTCGGATATTTCCCTGAACTTTTCTTCAGCCAGTTTAGGATTATCTTTGTTGAGATCAGGATGGAATTTCTTCGCTAATGCACGGTAAGCTGCTTTGATTTCTTCTTTCGAAGCAGTCCTGTCTACCCCTAATAGCCCATAATAATCTTTTTTGTCTGACATGCCCCATATCTTACGTTCATTTATAACTTTTCGCTTGCAATTTTATCCAGCGCTTTTATGAGCTGGTCTACGTCCTCTTCTGTGTTAAATAATCCCGGGCTGATTCTCACAGTACCGTCTGGAAATGTCCCCATCATTTGGTGGGCAAACGGCGCACAGTGAAGACCCGGACGTACTGCAATATCAAAGGATTGATCGAGAACGGCACCGACCTCTGCAGGTTTAAATCCTTTTACATTTATTGACAGGATACCGACCTTTCGGGATATGTCCGTTGTACCATGCAAAACAAAGCGCTGATCATCCTTTAAGGCGTGTATAATTTTATTGGTCAATCGTTGTTCGTGTGCCCTGATTGTATCAATCCCTTTTGATAAAACGTATTCAATCCCGGCCCGTAGACCTGCAATCCCAACCGTATTGGGAGTACCGCTCTCCAGTTTGAAGGGTAATTCTTCTGGTTGAGACAATGAGGCTGGCTCGAAACCCGTCCCCCCTTCCCTCCAGGGATCTAAAGTTAGCCGTTCTCCTACGTATAACCCCCCTGTTCCAGTTGGTCCAAGTGGTCCTTTGTGCCCCGTAAAGGCGAGCATGTCAATGAAGAATTTGTCAATGTCAATTTCAAATACCCCGGCAGTTTGAGCAGCATCGACCATGAAAAGAACATTATTTTCCCTTGCGATCTTGCCGATTTCCTGGATCGGTTGGATGGTACCAAGGGTATTCGGGGCATGCGCCATAACAATTAGTCGTGTTTTGGATGTAATGGCGTTTTTGATATCGTCTGGATCAACAAAACCTTCTGGAGAATTTCTAATCTTGGTTACCGTAATTATTTTTTTCTTTTCGAGGCCATGAAGGGCACGAGATACTGCATTATGTTCGAGAAAGGTTGTGATGGTATGGTCGCCCGGTTTGAGTAGCCCTTTAATTCCCATATTAATCGCATCAGTAGCATTAAACGTAAGAATAAGCCGCCTGGAATCTTTAATACCAAATAATCGCGCAACAACATTGCGGGTATCTTCAATTTCCTTTTCTGCTGCTACCGCCATCCTATGCCCTGAACGCCCCGGGTTGGCGCCCAGTGTCCGGTAAAAAATATCCATTGTTTTGTATACAGCCTCTGGTTTTGGAAACGTCGTTGCAGCATTATCTAAATAGATCATATTTACATCCCTATATATTTTGCGTAAAGCCCCTTTGCGAGAGAGGCATCATTTGTACCTGAAATAATTGACCGACCATCGGTAAATACCGTTAACTCGTATTTACCGATCTTCAACCGTAACAAAAAGCTATTAAAAGACACGTCTCCTACTTTTTCCAGCCTACCTGCAAGCTTCTTTAAGTCTAGTATTGATCCGTTAAGGTGTAAAATTTGTACGGCGTTTCTACCGCACAAGGAGGTTATCATTGAATACGTATTTTTCGATAAGAATTCATAATCGCGTTGCTTGCATGTTATGCAATCGGACTTCTCTTTGATATCTTCTACGTGCAGCTTTTTTATTTCATTGCACCAGAGGTCAATATGTAAAAGACCTTTCCTCAAACTCTCAAAATTATCCGTTAAGATTTTTAACGCTTCTGCTACCTGAATGGAAGCAATCATGCTGGCAATGGGTGCAATAATTCCTTCCGTATCGCATGTTTCGATAGTTCCGGGGGGTGGAATATTTTCAAGTATACATCGGAGACACGGGGTTTTCGATGGGACAATGTTCATGGTCAAACCCATACTCCCGACACAAGCCCCATAAATCCATGGTATCCCCTTTTTCACGCAATAATCATTCATCAGGAACCGGGTTTCAAAGTTATCGGTTCCATCAATGATAATATCAGCGCTTTCTAAAAGGGTTTCAATATTCGATGGATTGAGGTCTGCAATGAATGATTCAACCTGGACATGAGAATTAACTTTTTGGAGTTTCTTTTGTGCGGCAACAGCTTTTGGAAGGTTTTTGTTGATATCTTCTTCGTCAAATAAAGATTGGCGTTGCAGGTTACTTTCTTCGATATAATCACGGTCTATAATTTTTAAGCACTTCACCCCGCTACGGACAAGAAGATTTGCAGAGGTACAGCCCAATGCACCACAGCCAACAAGCACGGCATTCTTCTGCATAAGTATTTTTTGCCTTTGATCACCTATGCCGTAGAATAATATCTGCCGTGCATAACGTTCTGACATGTTACGTTTTTATTTTGAAGTTACTCAAACACGAAGGATCGCCTGCCGCAAGGGCTTTTTCTCTTTTATACTCTATATGAGAATTTATTCCTTCACCAAACCCTGCAATCCATTCATTGATGATGTTACACATCGTTAAAAAGTCTGCACCTGCATCTCTCCAGTATGACTCATGAACGCAGCTCTCATGGTCCCAGGCTGTTTCTTTTTCAGAATCCGTCACCACCTGTGCGCCCCGGTCACAAGGCATTCCATCGCAGAGGTAGTCTCCCATCACCTCAAAAGTCTTTGACGTATTGCCACAATCTGCCGTTGATAGCCCTTTGCCCTTGATAGCCTCTTTCCCGCAACTAATGCCATGCTTGCGGGCAGCATCAGCAGCCACCTTTGCGGCATCGCTATACTTAGCACAAAAAGCAGCAATAATGGCAGCTTCACGTGATTCTATCTCTACAATAAGGCTTTGAATTCCCTGATGAATAGGTTTATTGGCTAAGAGTTCTTCTAAGGGTTTACTAACACTCGATTTTGGATATTTTTTGTAAACCTGTTCCAGGATTTTATCCGCTTCAGCACCATATTTCGCTTTAAATTCAGAAACGATAGCGAATTCTCTTGCCTCCGTGGTTTTAATCTTCCCGTACATCCAATGATGGATTGGACCCAATACTAAACTCATTCAGAAACTCCTCGCTGTGAAATTTGAATAAAAATTAACCACCAAAACCACTGAGATTTAGATGTTTTTCTGACAAAGAAAATGCTGCAATCTTTCTTTTCAGATTATACAAGCAAAGCACGGACAAACAAGTTTGTCCGTGTCACCCTAAAAACCTCTTAAATAATATCAAACTTCCTATACAATGAATATATGTATGTATGACATTCAACACACGAGCTAGGCGAGTTCGACTGATTCTACTTCAGGAATCTCCTCTTTGAGGCGCTCCTCAACGCCATATTTTAGCGTCATGAGTGCACTTGGACAAGATCCACATGCGCCTCTTAAGCGCACCTTTACAACCCCTCCCTGAATATCAACCAATTCAATATCCCCACCATCTGCTTGCAATGCAGGTCTGATATGTTTCAATGCCTCTTCTACTTTCTCTTTCATGTGAATTCTCCTTTTTATTTACTGATTAACTTTTTTCTTTTCAATAACTTCGTTCAATTCCTCAATAATGACTTCCGGATCAATATTATGCATAGCAGCACCAAATGCAATATCTTCCATCTTTGATCCTGGACACGTAAAGCAACCTGCTCCAAAATATTTTTTTATGAAAGCCTCAGCTTCCGGATATTGCTTAATTACCTCTCCTATGCTCGTCTTTTTTGTTATTTTTTTAACTTCTGCCATAAATTTATAATTCCTCATTAAAATTTTAGGGATTATTTTAAAAATATCACAAAAAAATTCCCTACAGAATCAATAAATACAATAAAACAGAAATCATAAATAAAATTTTCACGATACTACACCCACGTTAATCTGTAATCGTCGTTACGAAGTTAAGGGTATCGGACAACGGAGTTTTTGTCAATCAAAAAAATCCAAAAAACATATCTATTAACGAAGATACGATGTTTTAAAATTTTGATTGATTAATGAATACTTATTTTTTACACTTATTAACTTATGATGCTATCTCATATACCTTTTATTATCTCCATAATCCTGTATTTTGTTTCTTCTGTCTGGTCGGTTGGCTCTATTATAAAGCCCACTTTTTTTAACAAAAAAGTAGCCAAGTGGTCCATGATGATGGGTTTTTTTATCCACAGCGGTTTCCTGGTATTCCTGGGTCTCGAATCCGGTAATATCCCTATAACAAATGTCTATGAATCCTTCGTATCCTTACTGTGGTGTGTTCTTTTTGTTTTCATCAATCTGGATTATCTTTACAAGCTGCCATCTTTAGATACATTCTTAATGCCTGTCGTTACTGCACTCTCTATTTGGGCGCTTACATTTGACGGGGGAAACTTATTAATTACCGTGAGCCTTCAGAATTTCTGGCTTGTAGCGCACATTATCCCCATATTCGTAGGCTATGCTGCCTTTACGATATCTTTTAGCCTGAGCGTCATGTATCTCACGCAACAAAGACAACTGAAACACAAACTATTTGGTCCGCTTTTTAACAAGTTACCGTCACTAGAAGGAATTGACAGGCTGATGTGGAAGACGATTTCTTTTGGTTTCCCGTTACTTACGCTTGGGCTTGTGTTTGGTACATTTTGGGTCAAGACACAAAATATTTTAGGAGATCTGTGGTACCTGGATTATAAAGTTGTCTTAGGTTTGGCCACCTGGCTTATATATGCAGCACTGTTACATATGCGACTTGTCGCATCTTTTCACGGTACCAGAATCGCTTTATTGACTATCGCCGGTTTTTGTCTGGTGCTTTTTACTTTTATCGGAACCTTCTTTATGGGATCCAAACATGCCTTCCAGAAGGTTAGCGAACAAACGCATAATGAGATTTTAAATATACAGTAATACTATAGTAGACTAAGTTAGACAAAGGTTTGAATATGAGCATTCTGGTCATTGGACTTAATCATAAGTCGGCCCCGGTAGAGATCAGGGAAAAATTGGCTTTTAATGCCAATAATATTTCTGCCGCCTTATCACTATTTCTCAACAGACATCAAACGGCAGAGGCTGTTATTTTATCAACCTGTAACCGTGTAGAAATGTATGTGTCATCTATAGAAGATACTATTAAAGTAGAAGATGTCTTTTCATTCCTTGCGGACTTTCACAAAATTGAGTTAAGCAGCTTTTCTCCCTACATGTACCACTATAAAGATGGTCGTGCCGTGAACCATCTTTTCTTTGTTTCTGCCAGTCTTGATTCTATGGTGCTTGGTGAGTCGCAGATCCTTTCGCAGGTCAAGGAAGCATACACGATGGCATCCATGGAAGAGGCCACTGGAAAGGTTATGAACCAACTATTTCAGCAGGCACTCAATGTTGCTAAAATCATACATACCAAGACATCCATTGGGAAGGGAAAGGTTTCTATCAGTTCTGTTGCTGTGGAATTTGCTGAGAAGATATTTCAAGATTTCACAGGCAAAATGGTCCTCGTGGTGGGTGCCGGTGAAATGTGTGAACTTTTGTTAAAGCATCTCTACGAAGAAGGGGCACGTACCATTGTGGTTGCGAATCGCACCTTTGAACGCGCCCAGGAAATTGCCAATGCCTTTCAGGGCCAGGCCATTAAATACGAATTACTGGGTGAATACCTTGCTAAAGCCGATATTATCATTAGCTCAACCTCTGCTCCGCATTATGTAATCCACGTCGACCAGGTAAAAGAAGCAATCAGGCATCGAAGGGGCAATCCTATGTTCCTCATAGACATCGCCGTGCCCAGGGATATTGAACCCGATGTCGCCAACATTGATAATGTCTATCTTTACAATATTGATGACTTACAATCTGTTGTGAATCAGAATATTGACGAACGAACCAGGGAGGTGGAGAAATGCCGTTCTATTGTTGAAGAGGAGGTAGAACACTTCATGGCAAGACTTGAGGAAATGAAGATAGAACCAGCAATAACCCAATTACGCAATCATTTTCATAGCGTTGGGAAAGAAGAGTTAGGACGTTTAAGGCCCAAACTAAAAAGTGTAGACAATGGAGACTGGGAGCAAGTTGTTTACACCATGGAACGCACCATAAACAAGCTCCTCCATCATCCTGCTAAAGTTGCCAAACTAGAGGCAAAGAATGGAGGTGGATACCGATATGTAGAAACCATCAAAAAATTATTTGGCATATTTCATCACACTGAGCGCCCGCCGCATTAGTTCTAGACCAAAAGGTTTTTCCCACAGGTTCCCAAAACGACCACTACCGCACTATCACAATACTAAAAAATCAGCAGATCTTAAGGATGCATTAAACTCATATTCGCAGACCCTATTTCCACCCAGTTTTTTTGCCTTATACATTGCTTCATCTGCATTAACAAACAATGCCTTTGCGTTATTATAAGAACCGAGTTCAGCTATACCAATGCTTATTGTCTTTTGAACCGTTTTATTCTTCAAGGGGACGCGGAATTTAATATTCCGGAAATCATTCAGTATACGATTGGCAATGGTAACGGAACTCCGGTTCGTAGTTTCTGGCAAAATGATGACAAACTCTTCACCACCGTATCGGCATGGTATATCGATTCCCTTTCGTATTTGTTTTTGTATTAAACTTCCCAGGCGTTGCAATACTTTGTCGCCAGCAGCATGTCCATACGCATCGTTAAAATGCTTGAATTTATCTATGTCGATAAACAACAGGCTTATATCGTGTTGATGGCGCTTTGCCCTCAGTACCTCTTTTTCTAAAATATCATCAAAGTATCTTCTATTGTACAAACCTGTCAGTTTGTCCGTAATCGATAACTTTTCAAGTTCATCTTGAAGTTGTTTCCTTTCTGTAATGTCCCTGAGAATCTCTAATTTAGAAACATGTATATCTCCATTTACAAATGGCACAATAATAGAATCGTAAATCTTCCCCTGAATAGTCCTTTCCATTTTTACTGTCTGCCCCTTCATGGCCTCCTTTATCCCACATTGATGACAGAGGGTTTCCTGATTACATATTGCATGATAACAATACCTTCCCACCGCATACCCGTATTCTTTCACCGCTGCATTGTTCATATACTCGATTTTGTTTTCTTTATCAATTACAAAAATCATATCCTTTGTGTTTGAAAGGATGGTGTTAAAAAAGTCCTTTTGTTCTTTAATAGTTTTATATGTTTGTGCAAGTTTCCTATTCGACTTATTTAGTTTTAAAGATATCGTATTAAAGGCGTTAAAAAGTTCTTCTATTTCGGCCGATGATTTTGCCCTGAGTATTGAATCGTATGACCCATTGGCAATTCTTTTTGTTGCTGTACTCAGTAAATTCAATGGCTTTGTTACACCCCTTGTTAGAAGATATGCATAAACGATACTAAAAATGACCGCTACCGCCACAACAATATACATAGAAAGCCAGCAATTTTTCTCTACTTTTTTTGAAGAAGCAATAGTCTGTTTATATGCTGAAGCAATCGTTTCATCAAAGGCGGCTAACACTTTCTGAAGCTTGGATGCATCCATTTCAAATGTTTTTATTACCTCATCCATTTTTATTGCTTTGGATATATTATTACCTGTTCTAAGATACATTTGCATCCTAGTATCTAATTTCCTAAGACTGTGAAATAACCGCACAATTTCACTTAGAAGTTTACTGGCACCTTCCTCGTAAGTATCCAGGTCTATGTCTTTTATTTCCTTCTCTATAGATATTTCTAATATCTTGTGATAGTCTACATGTAATATGTCTCTTTGTTTTATAATTTCTTTCACTGTTATAAGCCAATGTTCTAAATGCTCGCTTAACTCCTTAAAAGTTTTCATGTTAGAAGTATGGACAGCAACTGTTTTTTGTGTTTTCCCAATCCTATAAAGAGAAAAGGAGATACAAAAAACCATTCCCATCATTAATACAAGGATAATACCAAAACCAAGTCCCAAACGTTGTCCGACCCGCATTTTATCCCTTTATTTTAATTTATGGAAAGTTAATCAGTTTTCTGTAACTGAACCTGTTCCGTTATTTAACCCGCATCCTGAAAAAAGGATTTGGTTATACATTTTTGTGTTTTTTAGTGTAAAAATGACATATTTGTATCATTTGACAACACAATACGGCAATTTTCGTAACTATTTACTGAAGGACAATGTGCATTTACCCTTGGTAGAAAAAATGAAAGGGTCAAGCAGATAATCTTATTTTATCATCAAAGACATACTTGTTCAGAGAAGCAATTGCCATGAGGTATTGACCGGATCAGGTGCTACCCTACAGAAAACCCAGGTGATTTGTCTTTTATGCTTCTTGCAGTAAGGTAGCAAAAGACACAACTGCGGTATGAGGACAGGCAAGAGAAACCCAAAGGATAATAGATGAACTGATGGGAGCCGTAACTGAACTTCAACTAAAAATAAGATTGACTCTCGGAAACAGAAACGATATTGTTGAATCTTTATTGAAAAACTTCATTTTCCTGCATACATTACACACTATTGGATGAAATGCTTAAGTATGCGCTATTTATAAGTCCAGGAGCCATTGATTGTATCAAGGATTGTTAGGAAAACGTTGGGAAATAAAGGAAGATATAGGGGAAGGAAACAACATATTAAAGGAGATGAAAAAACGACACAGAGATAATCTTTCCCTTGTCCTAATTACGGACAGGAATCTTTGTAAACATCCATTTCTGGATACAATAAAATTAGCCCTCAGGGGTGGTGTAAAGACGGTACAATTAAGGGAAAAGGGACTTTCTACTTATGAACTTTATTCCTTAGCATGTGAACTGAGAAAGATAACTTTGGATTTCAATGCAAATTTAATCATCAACGACAGGATCGACATTGCCTTGGCGGTAGAAGCAGACGGCGTGCATTTGGGCTGGCAGTCTCTTCCTTTTAACATAACGAGGAAATTATTTGGTTTTGAAAAACTGATTGGCCTATCTACCCATAATCGTCGAGAGGCATTACAAGCCCAAGGCTACGGGGCAGATTACATCACCTTTGGACCGATCTTTGATACACCTTCTAAGGCAGGACTCCTGAAACCCACCGGTTCAGGAGAAATTCGAAAGTTGAAAAATGAAATTACGATACCCGTTATAGCGCTGGGTGGAATCAATGAAAAAAACATAGAAACTGTTTTAGCAAGTGGGGTGGATGGTGTCGCTGTCATTTCAAGTATTATGTATGCTGATAATCCTGAAGATACGGCCAAAAGTTTATACAAGAAAATTGTAACGTTTAAGTCGGAGAAATCCCAGCACGGTAACAAATTTCTAAATCACAAAATAACTCCTGAATCCGAAAACAAATATAAAACATCAGATCCGTAAAAAAATGCCTTAATACAGTCAAATAAAAGGAGATTCCTTATGCAATTATTGGAAAAATTACACTTTAATGAAAAGGGGCTTATTCCCTCGATAATAGTAGATGAGCTGGATGGAAAGGTACTTACCTTATGTTATATGAACAAAGACGCCGTTGAAAAAACGATTGAAACAGGCAAGGTACATGTGTTTCGCCGTTCTCAAAACCGTCTGATGATTAAAGGAGAAACTTCGGGTCATATTCAGCTTGTAAAAAGGGTGTTTTTCGATTGCGAAGGAAATTCACTCGTGTTTGTTGTGGAGCAGCATGTTGCTGCGTGTCATGCAGGTTATAAAACATGCTTTTATCGAGAGTATATTCCAAAGACAGATAGTTTTCAGATTGCAGAAAGCAAGATATTCGACCCTGATAAGGTTTACAAATAACCAGATATTTAAAATAATTACAGCGTCATTACAAAAAATAAAATTCATTGAAAAAACGCTTGAAAACGGATAAGGCACATGTTATAGTTTGTTTTCATTATGGATACTTCTAGCTGTTTTCGTGATGCACTTAAAATTTTATTCCGCCTCACCAACTGGAGGAAAAAAAATGTCTAAATATAGGAAATACGCGAAGTTTTTCCTTTTATTAGCCTTTGTAGGAATGTCAGGTTGTGCCGAGTTGAGCGAGCTCAGAAATTTGAACAGAAGACAGGCAATTACAATAAGAGACCAAGCTGACGAAATCGCCAGGCTTAACGGACAGCTTTCTTCTCTATCGGACAAGCTTAGGGCAAGCGAAGAGGAGATGGATAAACTCAGGAAGCTTGCAAAATCAATCGGTGAGGGTGTAACTGTCAGAGATACCGTAGAAGGGCCTGTGCTCCTTTTCCCGGAGAAAGTGCTCTATGACTCTGGTAGCGCAACAATAAAGCCTACCGGAGAAAAGGCTTTGAAAAAAATGGCAGATTTCCTTAAAGAGAATCCACGCATCGCCATCAGAATTGATGGTCACACTGATACCGACCCTATTTTAAGAACGAAACACCTGTGGGATTCAAACCATCATTTGTCTGCCGCACGTTCGTTGAGTGTATTTCACTTCTTGACAAAGAGTGAAAATATTCCTGGAGCAAGAATTCACATTGCCGGGTTCGGCCCAAATCGCCCCATCGCAACCAATAGTACGTCCGCCGGAAAGAAGGAAAACAGAAGGGTGGAATTTTTAATATTGACTGCAGTTGCTTCATTGCCCCCGAAAGAAACTTCATTAATCACCGGGCAAGAACCCGTGCTGACGGAACAGACAGAAGAGATACCGGTAGAAACATTCGAAGAAACAGAAGAGATTGAAGAAAAATAAGTTGTTTGAGGGAAATAGTTTCTTCCAATAGCCGCAGGTTATTGGAAGAAACGTTGGTTTAGTAATTGTAGTAATGTAAATAGCCGGATACATCAAGCCTGCGTTATCCACAATTCGCAAACCAAGTTTCAAAACAACCCCAGTCTAAAAAGACTCTGTCACTTCAATGATGCTAAAAGTTGAATCTAAAGTGTTATTGTTTGTGAAATCTTTGCCTATTTATGTAATGTATTGATATTATTTTATAGTTTGTTGTAAAAGTATTTTTGAGTTATTTTCAGTTTGATAATCTTATGAAAAATGGAAAACAGAATCAGCCTCGCACAATAACAGAAACAAAAGATACTGCAAAGCAAATCAATCAGAAACAGATAAATCGATACAAGCCAAAGGAAACCAACAAAGTTTGGGATTTTTTTTGCTCAGTAAAACTTGCGGTAGCAATTATTTTGATAATGGTTGTGGCATGTATCCTGGGAACGGTAATCCTGCAAGAAAAAACCCTTGATGAATATACGGCAAGATATGGATACGGACTTGCAAATTTTTTCAGAATAACACAATTATCGAATGTATTCTACTCCTATTGGTTTTCATTCCTGCTGGTATTGCTTTGTGCCAACCTTATTTGTTGTACCATAAAGCGGTGGAAAAATACCTTCCTGCAGACCGGTTTCATTCTCACTCATCTCAGCCTTGTTTTAATATTGATTGGTGGTGTTGTAAAATTCCAACTGGGCGTAAAGGGCGGCGTAAATGTTTACGAAGGGAAATCGGTAAATTATTTTCTTACCCAGTTGATCAACCGGCAGGGGAAATTGGACTACGTCAAGAAAGATTTGCCATTTTCGATTGCTTTAGATGATTTCATATTAGAAAAGAATGAACCGAAATTTCAACTCGTGTCATATGTAAAGAGTAAAGACCGTCAAAAAGTGCTGGATGTTAAACCTGGGAAAAGGCAACGAGTTCCGGGATCGGATTATCGGGTAACTATCAAAGACTATATTCCAGATGCAGAATTACAACAAGAACCGATGAATACATCAGACAAACCCGAGAACCCGGCTATTTTTGTAAGGCTGATGGGGTCTGAAAAGGTTGCTGCAGAGGGATGGTTATTAGCTCATGATCGTAACTCTTATGAGGATAAAAAACAAAATTTACGAATAGAATATGTCTGGCTGCCTTCCCAGGAAGAATTAGATAAAGCCATTAGCTCAGTTGAGGCTGGACATGCAAAGGTATCTGTAGCGATAGCTGGCCAGGGTTTGTCTCAAGACTATTCTCTGGAATTAAATAAAGTTTTTAAATTTGAAGGAACTGAATATTCGATAAGAATGTTACAATATGTGCTTAATTACGGAGATAAAAGGCCTTTACATGAGCAACCGTCGGATAATCCAGCTGTTCAAATAGAAATCAATGGCCCGGAAGGCGCTGAAACCCGTTGGGTATTTGAGAAATTTCCTGACTGGGATAAAATGCATCCTGGGAAATATAAGAATGTAAAACTGACCTGTAGTGGAATTGCCAGTGCCTATATGGCAAAAAATACCATAAGGATTTTTCAATCACCCGAAGGAAAACAGGTAATTGCATATATAAAGGACAAACGTGTGGCAGAAACCATACCATGGGAATTGGAAAAGAAGTATACTATTGCCGATACAGGGAATCAGCTTACCGTATCTAAATATTTCCCATCCTTCGATTTCAAAAGAGAAGTTATAAAAAAATCAGACGAGATCGGGATACCTGCTATTTTAGTTGAAGTTGATGGACCACGAGGAAAGACCGAAGATTGGTTGTTCTCCAATAATCAATATGCCACATGGTATCCCGATAACAATTTCGCACTCGTTTATGAATCCACGGGCGAGTCAATCAAGCACTTCACGAGTAAATTGCGAATCGAAGAAAATGGTCAAACCGTAGCGGAAAAAACCATCAGGGTAAACGACCCTTTGAAATACAAAGGCTACGCTATTTATCAATCAAGTTACGATCCAGAGGCTGGAAATTTTTCCGGTTTACAAATTGTTAAAGACCCTGGTATCCCGGTAGTGTACTCGGGTTTTGGTGCATTGTGTTTTGGGGTTATATTTATATTTTACATAAAGCCATTTCTGCGGAAAAAAACAAAAAAAGAGGCGGAGGAATAATAAAATGAGTTTGATCAATGTCACGTTGATTGTATATGTAATAGCTTCCATTAGCTACATAGTAAGAGAGATCTGGGGATCCAAAACTACAAAATGGACATCTCTTGGATTGCTCATTTTAGCATTTTGTCTGAATCTGGCGATGGTAGCAAAACGTTCTATAGAAGCTGGGCACCCGCCCTTTTCTAACTTATATGAATCGCTCATTTTTTATGCCTGCTGCACGGCCTTTGTCTATATTATATTCGAATTCGTTTATAACTTTAGGGTCGTTGGTGCCCTGGCATCCGTCCTGTCGATGTTAATATTGCTCTATGCAACACTTCAGGATGATACCATAAGACCCATCATGCCGGCATTGAAGAGTAACTGGATGTTAGTACATGTCGTTACCTATATGCTTGGATATGCTGCTTTTGGCATTTCATTTGTAACAAGTATAATATTTTTAGTTGTTAAACCTTTTGCCAGGAAGGGTAAAGAGGATAAAGAAAGTGATGAAGGGAAAGAGATATTACCCAGAAATTTTGACAGGTTAAGCTATAAAATAGTTGCTTTTGGATTTCCCTTTCTTACCCTGGGTATGGTTACCGGTGCGGTTTGGGCAAAAAAAGCGTGGGGTGATTATTGGTCGTGGGATCCTAAAGAAACGTGGTCTTTGATTACGTGGCTTGCATATCTGGTCTATTTACACAGTCCCCTTGTTTTGCCGAAAATGAACGTTAACAAATCAAAGGCCTCTGTTATTTTAGCATTCTGGTTACTCTTCGCGTTTGGAATAGTGAACTTTACCTTTGTGGGTTTAAACTATTTACCTTCCGCATCTGAGAGCGAACATATTTACGGATCACAATAGTCTTTTGAAGATAAGCATATGCCTATGACAAGGGCGCATGTTTATGTACACGGCAGGGTTCAGGGAGTATTCTTTCGCGCTTCCACGAGGGACAAGGCCCGATCATTTGGCATTAAAGGATGGGTAAAGAATTGTTTCGATGGCAGTGTTGAAGCTGTTTTTGAAGGTAAAAGGGATGCCGTTGATAAGATAGTAAATTGGTGCAGAAAAGGACCGCCCGGTGCTTTTGTCGAACATATAAATGTCTGCAGGGAAGAATACTCCGGTGAATTCGATGAATTCTCGGTAGTTTATTAATAGTTGTTCAATATCAGATGGAAGACCTCCCCTTCGTCTCCTCCTTCGCAAGGAGGGGAAAGAGGGACGGTTATAAAATTTCAAAGAACCCGACTGGATATTGGACAGTTACCAGTATTCGTATGCTTGATATTGTCACTACAAACTCAGGCGTTATTCTATCCATCCGAACACAGCCAGGTTCAAGCAAAAATCGTATTATAGGCGAATATGGAGGACGCTTGAAATTAGCCGTTACAGCAGCCCCGGAAAAAGGCAAGGCAAACAAGGCAGTAATTGAACTTTTAGCAGACACACTGCATGTTCATGAATCCTCTATCCATATCATTTCCGGCGAAACATCACGAGATAAGAGATTAATGATTGAAGGATTAACCCTTGAAGATTTAAAATCCTTATTGAACCTGGAATCTTAAGGAAATTACTCATCTATATGGATTATAAAAACACCCTCAATCTACCCACCACCAAATTTCCCATGAAGGCGGATTTGCTCAGAAAAGAGCCGGAAATCCAAAAAACGTGGGAAAAGGATCAACTCTACGAGCAAGTTCGCAAGACACGTGCCGGGAGAGAAAAATATATCCTGCACGATGGCCCCCCCTACCCGACTGGTGAACTACACATTGGTACCGGTTTGAATAAAATATTAAAAGACTTCATTGTACGATTTCATACAATGAAGGGTTATGATGCGCCTTATGTTCCCGGCTGGGATTGTCACGGTTTGCCGATTGAACACCGCGTAATGCAGGAAGTTGGTGAAGAAAGAAAAAATTTAACAAAACCAGAAATTCGGAAAAAATGCAAAAAATATGCGGAAAAATTTGTAAAACTTCAAAGAACTCAATTTAAGGCGCTTGGGATACTGGGAAACTGGGAACATCCATACCTGACCTTTGATCCTAAATATGAAGCAGGCATCATCGAGGTATTTGGAAAACTGGTTGAAAAAGGATATGTGTATCGAAGCAAAAAACCTGTCCACTGGTGTCCCAATGAACTTGGACAAACGACCCTTGCCGAAGCAGAACTTGACTATAGGGAAGAAACTCCCAGTCCATCCATTTATGTAAACTTCAAACTCACTGACGGTATCGACAATTTATTCAAAGGTGCAGACAGCAATAATTCGTATATCATGATATGGACAACTACCCCCTGGACACTTCCGGCAAACGTTGCAGTCGCCATCCACCCAGAACATGAATATGTTGCCATTCGTTATTTGAATCCTAAAACGCAAAAGAAAGAAATTACTGTCCTTGCTGATAAGAGGGCTGAATTAATCATATCTGCGTTAGGAATCAAGGATTACGAATACCTCGGCAAGATACAGGGGCGTTTATTGGAGGGTATAAAATACCGGCATCCTTTTATAGACAGAATAGGTTCTGTAGTATTGGCAGACTATGTGACCTTATCGGATGGGACGGGCTGTGTTCACACAGCGCCAGGACATGGCCAGGAAGATTATCTTACCGGCATTAAATATCATTTACCCCTGTTAAGTCCTGTTGATGAAAAGGGTAATTTTACAAAAGAGGCAGGTGAATTTGCCGGGCTCAATATCTTAAAAGAAGGAAACGACGCGATAATTAAAAAACTGGAGATGTTAGGGGCGTTACTTGATAAAAAAGACATTGCCCACTCCTATCCCCATTGTTGGCGATGTGATGATCCGGTTATCTTCAGGGCAACGGAGCAGTGGTTTGTCAGTCTTGATTATAACAACCTGCGTCAAAAGGTATTGGATGAGATAAAGCGGACGAAATGGATACCTTCCTGGGGCGAGAATCGTATGGCAAAGATGATTTCGGAGCGCCCTGATTGGTGCATCTCCCGACAGCGTTCATGGGGTGTACCCATTCCTGCCTTTCATTGTGTACATTGCCGTCAAGCACATATAAATACAAAGACCATAGATTATGTGAGAGACAAATTTGAGAAGGAAGGGGCCGATATTTGGTTTTACAAGGAGGTATCTTATTTTTTACCGCCTGATACGAAATGCACTCAATGTGGGGGTGACCGGTTTGAAAAAGAAATGGATATCTTCGATGTCTGGTTCGAGTCTGGCTCAAGCCACCATGCCGTTTTACACAAGCGCACTGAGTTATCGTATCCAGCCGATCTGTATCTGGAAGGGACGGATCAACACCGTGGATGGTTTCAGCTTTCATTACTTCCATCGGTTGGTGCGTGGGATAAAGCACCTTTCAAATCTGTCTTGACACACGGGTTTGTTGTTGATGAACATGGAAAAAAGATGTCCAAATCCCGTGGAAATTTCATATCTGTAGAAGACGCTTTAAAGGAATTTGGTGCTGACGTGCTCAGGTTATGGACTTCCTCTTTAGACTATCAAAATGATATGAGTGTGTCTCGTAATTTAATCATCAGGTGTTCGGATGCCTACAGACGGGTTCGCAACACGTTCAGATATCTGCTCAGCAACCTTTACGATTTCGACCCAAAGGTAAATACCATAGCCTATGAAGGATTACTGGAAATAGACCGATGGGCATTGCATAAGACACAAGAATTAATTAAGAACATTACGTCGGCCTATGAGTCGTTACAATTTCACCGTGTTTTTCATAATATCTACAACTTTTGTTCGGTGGAAATGAGTGCCTTTTATCTGGATATTTTGAAGGACCGGTCCTATACCTTTCCCAAAAATTCAAAGGAGCGACGTGCCGCACAGACGGTGATGTATTACATCCTGTTAAACCTTGTTAAATTGTCCGCACCGATTATTGTTCACACGGCGGAAGAAGTATGGTCAGCAATTATCCATAAGGATGAGGACGTCTCCAGCGTTCATTTGACGACATTTCCAAAAGAAGTCCCTGTCTGGACAGACAACTCTCTCAATGAAAGATGGGAAAAGTTAATCAATATAAGAACCGATGTGGCAAGGGAACTGGAAAAGATGCGTGCCGCCAAGTTGATAGGTAACTCATTGGAGGCATCCGTCAATCTTTATACAGAAAACGAAGAACTCTGGCGGTTCCTTAAAAGCTACGAAAAAGACCTTCCTATGATATTTCTTGTGTCTGAGGTAAATTTGGATAAGAGTATAACATCCGAAGCGGTGAAGGGGGAATTAACCGAAAATCTTTGGATAGAATGCAATGTATCGCAACACAAAAAATGTGAAAGGTGCTGGAACCTGAGAGAGAGCGTGGGAACCGTCAAGGAACATCCTACCATATGTGCCCGGTGTGTTACCGCACTTCAATAATTTTCAATTTAGCTTTTTGAAAAATCTCAATAAAATTAAAGCCACTCACGACCTTTATAAGGTGTAAGGCCTTTCCCGTATCAAACGTACCTATAAATCCCCTGAGGTAGGTCAACCGTCCCCGGTTGATATCATAATGACAAGCGAGGACGCTTGTCCTACCGATAGAGGAGGTTTTGTTCTTCCCTCTGAAAAGAGTTGTAAAAACAACCTTTCTGTGTCATATTACAATAGGTGCAGATACCATTTCTCTTTGCTTACCTCGCTTTCGCTTACCGAATTGAATCATATATTATTTTGAAAATGTAAGGGCGGCGGTAAAACTATGAAAAATACATCTTTTATCCTTGCCTATTGTTTTTTAATTGTTTGTGCCATCTTTGGTTTTTGTTCAAATTTAACATGCGCGGCGCCACCACCGCTGGTTGCGACAACATGTGAAGCAACGGACGTGACTTCAAGCTCGTCAACCCTAAATGGGAATGTTATTAGTTATTTTTTTGAACCTCTTACAATAACAGTATGGTTTGAGTACGGAACGACCCGTGACAATTACAGCGGTACATCCTCAACACAAAATGTGACTGGAACTAGCGAGACAACTGGTAGCGCCATACCTGTAAGTATCGGTATAAGTGGATTGTCTCCTGACACAACTTATTATTACAGGATTGTAACACAGATCGTTAACCCTGGTGGAGTAATTGTGGGTGGAAGCACGGGACGAGAAAAGTCCTTTGCTACGTTATCGGCAACGGCGACGCCCGTAGCAATAGTCACACCATCACCACATCCAACCAATAATTGCAGTTGTATAATACCTGGAAAGGTAATAGATGCATTAACTAAAAAAGGTATTAAAGGCGCAATGATTACTGAGGCTAGCGCTGGTCTAGGAATATCTTTTACAAACGCAGATGGTTCTTATCTTTGGTTCGATCCAGAAGAGGTTTGGTGTTGTGGAGGTGCTTATACTCTTACTGCATCAGCAGATGGTTACAAATCGTTATCACAACTTATTGACATAGAACCTTGTATCCCTCGAACGTTAGATTTTGAATTACAACCCATATCGGCAACACCAACGCCAATAGTATCACCAACGGAGCTACCAGATGTAATAACAGATGATGCAACAAATGTAACATCCAGTTCGGCAACTTTACATGGAAGAATCCTGAAGTATGTGACGATAGGAGCAAAGTGGTTCGAATACTGTACGGTCAGCGGGGCATTAGACCGTACAGTGGCAACATACGGTTCAGGTGAATCAGAGACATATGACATGGTAAGCGCCGACATAAATGGATTATCACCTGTAACAACTTATTACTATAGGATAGTTGGGCAGTATAAAGATCATAATACGTACGGAGATGAAAAGTCTTTTATAACATTGGCGGCAACGCCCGCAGTAACACCTACACCCCTATGCGAAGCTGAATCCATAGAGGCATTTCCCAAAATGCTGAAACTCCGGAGAGAAGAGAGCGGTGACGTAACGGTAGCGGTGGCAGGTAGCGAAGGTTGCCCGGTTGTGGGTGAAACAGTAACGGCGAAGATCAAGACAGGTAAGAGGCGTATATCAGTTACACCGTTAAGCCAAAATACCGACGCTAGCGGTGAGGCTATATTTACGATTACAGCCACGAAGAAGACCGGTAATGCAAGGGTCAAATTCGAGGCAGCCAGCGGTTTGAAGACGACTGTAACCGTGAAGGTGAGAAGAGAGTAATACAATCTCAGCAAAAGGAAAACTGCAAGATTGAACCAGCTCTGACGAACTGAAGTTCGCGCTACAACCGCAACTTTGAACTGTTACTGACATAGGTAGCTACTGAGAATTACAATGTAGCCATGATTACCGTTGGCATTAAAGAATTAAAAATTATTATTGTAAAGATGGTATTCTGTAACCAAATTGAAGATGGAGTATCTTCGTTATCATATTTTCCAGTAATAAAGTAATATTAGCATTACGGTCAAGATGTTCCAGGGATGTCTTGATCACGTGTATAATGCGGAACAGCACATCTTCAGAGAATGATTTGCTTTTCGAGATTAATGCATCTCTCCAATCAATATAATAAATAGGTAACTCGCTTCCCTCTGTCTTACAAATAAGCAAGTCCCGGTAATACAAAAGAAATGAAAGTATCAGTTCTTTTACGTACGTTCGTTTTTCCTCTAATACTTCCAGATCCTGGATATGCCATTCCTCGAATAATTCTTTTGAAAAAGTTAAATTATCATTCATTTCTAATGTCAAAATCCGGTCAACAAGCCAATTCTTCTTTTCAAGGGCATGTGTACCGGAAAGTAATGTAGCCCTCTCAACACTGCCATTGGATACGACTGCTAATCGTTCTGCTTGTTTATTATCCAGTTGAAACCGATTTATGAGGATGTCTTTTACCACGGTTGCTGATAACGGAGAAAACCGGACTATTTGACACCTCGACCGGATCGTTTCCCTGACTGATTCTAAAGAGGTTACGATTAATATAATAATAGCATAGGAAGGAGGCTCTTCCAAAGTTTTCAATAAACAGTTAGATGCCTCCTCGTTCATCTTGTCCGCTGATTGTATAATTGCTATTTTATACTTTGATTCCAGAGGTTTGACACTCAGGACGTCCTGGAGGTATTGTAATTGTTCAATTTTAATCACCCGACTGTTTTTCTCAGGGAGTATGAAAAAAAGGTCAGAAAAATTATCACTGGTGATTCTTTTACAAGAATTGCAGGTATCGCACGCATCCACACCAGGATGTTGACAAAAAATCGTCTTTGCTAATTCTTTGGAAAATAATGTTTTACCGATGCCTTCCTGGCCAGCGAAGATATAAGCGTGTGCCAGACGGTCATTGAGAATAGCGTTTTGAAATAACTTCACAACACGGTCCTGGCAAGAGATGATTTTAAAAGACATGTGTGATCTCGTCTAACACAGATGCATAATACTATTGATGCCCTGGAAGTTCTTTGGGATAAAGCTTTTTTACCCCCTTCCATCCACCTGCAACAAGAGGTAGATAGAGAGGGATAAATGGTTGTATCATTGTGTGCTATGGATAAGCATAACGAGGAACGTAATTCTCATCGTATTGCTTGATGCTTGAAAAACTAATCCTCTTCTTCCTCTTCCTCCTCATCCTCCTCTTCCTCTTCTTCCTCTTCCTCTTCTTCCTCCTCTTCAGTTTCGAGTATTGCCATAATATCACCTACTTTCACTACGTCACCTTCCTGCGCAAGTATCTCTAACAATCTGCCGGACACAGGAGCTGTAACATTAAAAGTTGTCTTCTCGGTGATCATCTCGACAAGGTCTTCACCCTCTTCAACCTCTTCATCTTCTTCTACATACCAAAAAGAGACTGTCGCTTCGTCGCCATTATTTCCTTCCACTTCTGGTAATTCTACTTCGACTCTCATATGGATTCTCCTAAATTATCAAAGCAATGGTTTTAGCAAAAAAAATATTTAGTCTTTCATTGAAAACCTCTATTAAGATGAAAGAAAAGATTATACTTAGCGATATTTTTCTTGTCAAGCATCAAGGTAATAAATAAAAAATCAAAAACAGTTACTTATGATTCATAATTTCTTAACCCTTTTCATAATATGGATATAAAATCGCTTGACTTGGTTTAAAAGATAGTTTAAAATTCGATTTAAATGAAAAACCGCTGACAAAAGCATTCCAGAAGGAATGTGTTACGTTTCAAAACGAACTTTAAAATTTCATGGTATGCATTGTCAGTATTATATACTTTTTGGAAAAGTCTTAAAGAGAAGCTCGGGAAACGCTGATCTAAGGAATGCCCCTGATATTATTAAATCTTTATATTAGAAATAGTTGGAGAAATGAACAAAAACAGTATATCAATATCTACAAGATACCTGTTGTTTTTGATATACTGTTTTGCTTCTTATGATTGTCATTTAACGATAATCAATTATGGATCTTAAAGGAAAAATATTTAATAAGCCCAATCTGATTTGTCCAAGAGGTACTTTAAAGAGATGGCGCTATTGCCATAATCGATACGGCATTTTATATAATCATATTATGCCAATGCCGTACTTTAAGTCAAAATATGTAATTCTTGGGAAATATTTCTAAAAGATCCCGTCCTTCATTTCCTATTCTAGTTCTGTTCAAACTGGCATTTCGCTCAGGTGGCATTTCTTCCAAACGGTTTCATCAAGTTTCGTTTTTCCCGACCTTCATTTCTCATTATCTCGTATTACATCTAAGATTGTTTTTTATTTTTGGAGGATGAGCCCGACAAATCGGCTTATGAATGTAAAATGCAACTATTTCAACTATTGGCATGCATCCTTTCCCCTCTATGCCTTGCCATTGGATACTTTATTTGTATTCTCGTATACAAAAAGAGGCAAGCTGCCAGCGAAAAGAAGATAAAGCATCTTCTTGAAGAATCACAACAAGCGGCTGAAAAAATTAAGAAGGAAGCTGAACTGGCAGCGAAAGCAGAACTGTACCAACGCAGAGAGGCTTTTGAAAAAGAAACCCAGGAAACAAAGATGGAGTTAAGGTTACATGAAAAGAGGTTGAGCAAAAGAGAAGATAACCTGGAACGCAAAATGGAGTTATTAACAAAAAAGGAAAGGTATATTGACACGCTTTCTGCCAATTTTGCCATAAAAGAAAAAAAATTAGACGAAAAGAGATTAGAACTTGAAAAGTTAATAGAAGAAGAAAATAAAGCCCTCCAGAAAATCTCTAATTTATCCAGAGAAGAGGCTGAAAAACTTTTATTAAGTCGGCTGGAAAAAGAGCTTGACATCAAATGCTCTGAACTGATTTCAAAAAAAATAGTGGAAGCAAAGGAAAATGCAGAACAAACTGCTGTATCATTAATAAGCACCGCTATTCAACGGTGCGCAGCAGCTCAAACAGCTGAAAATATCGTAAGTTCAATTGAACTCCCCAACAATGAAATGAAAGGGCGTATCATCGGCCGCGAAGGAAGGAACATCCGCGCCTTTGAGAAGGCAACCGGAATTGACGTTATTGTGGATGATACCCCTGGCGTAATCGTCCTTTCTGGATTTGATAGTGTCCGCCGCGAAATAGCACGGCAATCGATGGAGAAACTGATCCTTGACGGAAGAATTCATCCGGCACATATCGAAGAAATTGTGAAAGAAACGGAAAAGGAAGTAGAACAGGTTATTCAGGAAACTGGAAAGCAAACGTGTTTTGAATTAGGGATTCATAATATTCATCCGGAATTGATAAAACTTGTTGGAAGGCTTAAGTATAGAACGAGTTATGGACAAAATCAACTGCAGCATTCTATCGAAGTTGCAAACCTCATGGGTATCATTGCAGGCGAATTAAAACTGGATGTCCCATTGGCAAAAAGATGCGGCCTTTTGCATGACATTGGTAAGGCTATAGGCCCTGAAATGGAAGGCACTCATGCCATCGCAGGCGCTGATCTTGCAAAGCGTTATGATGAAAGACCTGAAGTGGTAAACGCAATTGCCGGCCATCATGAAGAAACACCGGTGGAATCTGTTTATACTGTGTTGGCAAGTGCGGCTGATGCTATCTCTGCGGGAAGACCAGGTGCAAGGAGAGAAACGTTGGAAAAGTATATTAAACGACTGGAGAAACTGGAAAGTATTGCAACTTCTTTCAACGGTGTAGAAAGCGCCTATGCCATTCAGGCAGGAAGGGAAGTACGTGTGATGGTATGTCCGGATAAGACAAATGACAAGGCCGCTTCCAAGTTGTGTTATGATATTGCCAAAGAAATCGAAGGACAATTGGAATACCCGGGGGAGGTCGTTGTTACCGTAATTCGGGAAACACGTTTTGTTGAACGTGCAAAGTAGTATATGCATACAGAATTTGACGTAATCGTGGTCGGCGCCGGACATGCAGGCTGCGAAGCAGCCCTCGCATCTGCACGTATGGGCATGAGTACGGCATTGCTCACGATAAATCTGGATACGATTGCCCAAATGTCATGCAACCCTGCCATCGGTGGCCTTGCAAAAGGTCAATTGGTTCGGGAAATCGACGCCCTCGGTGGTGAAATGGCAAAAGTGACAGATGAGACAGGCATACAGTTCCGTATGCTCAATACCAAAAAAGGCCCTGCCGTTCATTCTCCCCGTGCCCAGACCGACAAAAAAGCCTACCAGGTATCCATGAAAAAAAGGGTGGAAAGCCAGAACAATCTTTTTTTGAGGCAAGAGGTTGTCGACGACCTCATCATCGATAATAAAAAGGTAGTCGGGATTATTGGTCAAAGTGGCATTACATATAGAGCAAGGGCTGTCATCCTTACTACAGGGACGTTCTTAAAAGGTCTTATCCATATCGGAGAGTTTATAACCTCTGGTGGCCGGATTGGAGAACTCTCATCAGAAAAGTTGTCAGATTCCTTGGGGAGGATGGGGTTTGAGGTTGGGCGTCTCAAGACAGGTACTCCCCCGCGTCTTAACGGCCGCACTATTAACTATAAGATACTCACACCACAGTATGGTGATGAAGATCCGCAACCTTTTTCATTTTCAACAGCATCGGTTATCTGTTCACAAGTCCCTTGTTATATTACTCATACGAACCCGGATACACACAAAATCATTGTGGCCAACTTGTCCCGTGCACCACTCTACACGGGACAGATTAAATCTGTGGGGCCCAGATACTGCCCCTCTTTAGAAGATAAGATTGTACGCTTTCCAGGAAAAGATCAACACCAGATATTTCTGGAGCCAGAAGGGTTAAATACCTTTGAGGTTTATTGCAATGGGATCTCAACCAGTATGCCCCATGACGTTCAGGAGGCAATCGTTCATTCTATTGCTGGCCTGGAATCAGCTGAAATACTGCGTTACGGTTATGCCATTGAATACGATTTTGTACCACCGACCCAACTCCAGCCATCCCTGGAAACAAAACTGGTAGAAAACCTTTTTCATGCAGGACAAATTAATGGAACCTCCGGTTATGAAGAAGCTGCTGCCCAGGGAATTATGGCCGGTATCAATGCGGCACTGAAGATACAGGGAAAAGAGCCTTTTATCCTGGGCCGCTCTGAGGCATATATCGGTGTGCTGATCGATGACCTTGTTACAAAAGGGACACAAGAACCCTATCGGATGTTTACCTCCCGTGCGGAATACCGGCTTCTTTTAAGACATGACAATGCCGACAGACGGTTAATGAAATATGGGTACCGTTACGGACTCATTTCAGAACATCAATGGCACAAATTACAGGAAAAGGAGGAGTCCATTACGGAAATCCTGACCTATCTGGGAAAAAAAATGGTGGGGCCGGACACCCTTACAAAAATATTGAGTCGGCCAGACAGCGCCTTTGATCACTTACTAGCCATGGACACCGGACTCAGTCAAAGGCAAATATCAAAAGAAGTAAAGGAACAGGTAGAAATTGAGGTAAAGTATAAGGGGTACATAGAGCGTCAGCAAATCCAGATAGAGAAGTTCAAAAAGATGGAAGATTATAAAATCCCCCCATGGCTTGACTACCAGAATATTTCTGAACTCAGGAAAGAGGCACGCCAAAAGCTTGTCCAGATCCGCCCGGTTTCCCTGGCACAGGCCTCCCGCATCTCAGGTGTCTCCCCTGCCGACATTACCATTCTTATGATCTATCTTGTGGGGAAAATGAAAAAAGATCGTGAATCGTGACCGTTCTCCGTGTCCGTGTGCTGGATAATTTCGCATCTCTTTACGGTCACGCTAACAGACTGTGCCAAATGAAACTGTTCTTTGACAAAAAAGTTTGAAAAAGAAACCCTAGCAGGCACTATTTTTCAAAAGCGAGTTGTTTCAAGCTGAAATAATATGATAAGTGACTATCGATATCAC
>SOEU01000018.1 GCA_021646415.1 Candidatus Brocadia sp. | reverse complement strand
ACTGTTGTACTGCTCCTCCTGTGAGCAGAGACATCCACTTCAAGAGGTTATACGCCAACACCGCACACTGAAATAACGCCGCGTTGGCTAAAAACTCACCCGTGCGTAAATGCCCCGCATTCATCTGGCCCTTGCACTCTTCTATCCACGTCTCACAGGTTGCCCTCTTTCCATACGAGCGATGCGCTTCTATCGGACTTAACCGTTCTGTTGTAACGTAACAGAAATATTCATACACAGGGATATCAAACAACCCCCTCTCTATTTTGGTCAACTTCCTTACCGCCACAAATCGTCTTGCACAATTCCATGTGGTACATTGATATACAAAGTCGGCTTGCTCCCACCCTGCATCCCCTTCCACAGCCTCCCATTTCTGGCCTTCGAGCAACCCCGCCAGATTCTTCAACTTCACCTTGATAAGGTATCCCGCTGATACTGACTCCAGATAATTCAGTAACTCTCCAGAGAAAAAACCGCTGTCTCCCCGAAAGATTACCCGTACCCGCTTCTTCGTATATGCCATACACTCCTTCATGAACTCTACAATCCCATTGCTCGTGTATGCACTCCCGCAGCGAAACCAACTATGCAATATCTCTTTCGTCTCTGCCACAAACGCTATCACGGGATGATACGCCTTCTGCCCCTTCTTTTTGGGGTTATATCCCACTTCCGCACCCTGCTGATTCCCATATACTCCGTCCGCCGTTGAATCAACGTCTATCCACATATCGCTCAGCGCGCTTCTCAATTTATGCCCCGAACGCACCGCACGTTTCCACACCTGACCCCTGAATCGATGGATGATCCCCGTCAGTTCCACTATATCCCCCTGGGTTACCAGCTTCATTATTCGTCCTATCGTGGTATCTACAGGAATCTCTTTCCATCCCGCCATCTTCATCAGTACCTCATCTGCCCATACCTTCACGATCTGCACCATCGATGTCGCTCCGGCTATCAACCCGATTACTACCATTTGCACGGCATCTACAACCTGATACCGTGCGTTTACCCCGCGCTCCTTACGTACTGCTTCGTGTACCCGTTTCCTGAATAATAATTTCTCCATGAACGTCAGTATCGGTAACAGCCCTGCATGTACCGTTAGTCCCTTCCCATTCATCTCCGTCTTGATTTTCGGTTGTTTTCTTTCCTCGTTTTGTGCTATATTCTTCATTGAAAAGGTGAACCTCCTTTTAGGTGTTTTTATTCTCAAAATACCTTGAAATCCCTTGGAGATTCTACCATTTCTGGCCTAATCCTGCAACAAGGCTTCGCCTTGTTTGCAGGATTTAGGTAAAAAATTAAATATACGTGTCAAAATGTAAAATCATCTTGATTTTAATCCGGATGGGGAGTCTTCTAAAAGACGGTCATAAAGACCTTTTTGACTGGACCCAACAACATATACATTGTCCTTTCTATTTCCCCATATGCCTAACAAAATGTAATTGGTGCCACTGTTCTGTTTGCTCCATTTTGCGCCATTATAATAGAGTATGGTGCCGTAATCCCCTACAGCGAAGATGTTGTTAATATCAGTACCCCATATCCTTCTCAGCCAGTTATCAGAGCCGCTTGCCTGTCGTGTCCAATTCTTTTTGTTATAATGAATGATAAAACCGTTTGCTCCTGCAATGAATACGTTTTTTGAATCTGCTGACCAAACACTCGTCAGCCTATTATTACTGTTATGAATAGGCTTTGTCCATTTCTTTCCATTATAATGAAGTGTGATACCATAGTCTCCTACTGTCCATACATTGTCCTTGCTATTACCATGGATTCCATAAAGCCAATTGGTAGTCCCGCTATCGTGTTCGCGCCATTTCTCTTCATTGTAATGCAATATCTTTCCTAAAGTACCCACGATAAATAGGTATTTTCCATTAAAACCCCAGATGTCACTCAGCCAATCACTCATATCAATTTCTTGCCTTTTCCATTCCATACCGTCGTAATGAAGAACGGTACCGTAATCTCCTGAAACATAGATATTGTTGGGATTGTTACCCCAAATTCTGTTTAACCTATAGGTAGCACGGCTTTCTTGTGTCGTCCATGATTTACCATTGTAGTGAAGTATAGCGCCTTGTGCACCAACTGCAAAGATATTGTTGTCATCGAACCCATAAATGTCGTCAAGCCATGTTTTGAATTTGTGATAGATAGTGTTCCATGTCTTCCCGTCGTAATGTAATATGACGCTATCGCACATGTCCAATTCTATAGGCTGTTTTTCTAAACCCCACTCGTTTGCAAGGGTGAAATTGATAGTAAAAAATTGGCATGCAACGAAAAGAGTACAAAGAGAAAAATGTGTAGCGATTTTCATTTATTATTACAATCCAACAATGGCAATCTGTGCACGATCGGCGGCCTGAATGGTTTCTTCAACATCCAGAATGAGTGTTTTTTCTGCTTCCAAAGCGAGGACGGATGCAGCGGATTCTTTTAGTGTTGTAATAGTTTCCAGTCCAACGGTAGGAATATCAAATCGCGGGTCAAAATCATGTTTACTGACCTTAATGACGACAATATGCTCTTTTCCAAGATTTCCACCGCGGCGGATAGTTTCATCGGTGCCTTCCAGTGCTTCAACTGCTAAAACGACCTTTTCCTTTATCACGATACATTGCCCAATGCCAAGCCTTGCGATTTCTTTAGCAATATGCCATCCAAAGTGAATATCTTCCAGTTCCTTTTCTGTGGGTTGTTTTTTCGTCAATGTGCCCTTTTGTGCAAGCAGCTGCGGTACATAGAGGGTCGAATTTTGCAATTCAATACCGTCTTTCAATAGTTCATCTGCAACTGCCCCCAGCAATGAGTGATCGTCTCTTTTTTTTACATGTTTGTACCAGAGGTTAATTGTCCTTAAGTCTGGCAGGAAACGAAGATTTCTCCAGGAAGAGAACATGTTGGTTTTTTTGAGTCCACCTGCCATGACCGCCTTTGATATATGCTCCTGCTTAAATACCCTGATGAGTTTGCCTATCTGGGCGACACCAACCCAGTAAAGTTTTTCAACGTATTGTTCGATTTCCGGAGATGTCTCCCCTTCAATCCCAACGGCGATAATGGGGACGTTATTATCCCGTGCCCCTTTCGCAAACAATATGGGGAACCGGCCATTTCCGGCTATTAATCCGAGTTTTTCCATTTTACTGTCTTTCCTGCGTGCTTTGCGTACCCTGCGGTAAACTATTACGTTCTTCTAACTGCTTTATTCTCTTTTCCAGGGTCTTCATATATTCTCTCATTTCGGGTAGTTTTTCAATGATTACATAACATTTCCGCATCCGTTTGATGGGGAGTGCTGGTGCGCCAAGATACGTTTCATTACTCGGGATATCATTGATAACCCCCGAATATCCGCCAACGGTAACGTTGTCCCCAATTTCAATGTGTCCCACAACCCCAGCACCACCTGCAAGGGTTACGTGTCTTCCAATCCTGGCTGAACCCGCAATACCTACCTGGGATACAATCAAGGAATTTTCACCTACCTCCACATTATGCGAGATTACTACCTGGCTATCGATCTTTGTACCCTTTCGGATGATCGTCTCTCCCAGCACGGCGCGGTTAATTGTTGTGTTCGCTCCAATATCCACATCGTCTTCGATTATGGTAGTGCCGACCTGGGGAATCTTGTAATAACTCTGGCCATCTGGCGCGTATCCAAAGCCGCTGCTGCCGATAACAGTATTGCTATGAATGGTTACCCGTTTGCCAATCACCGTTTCGTTATAAATTACGGCGTTTGGATAAATAATGGTGTCATCACCAATTATGCAATTATCTCCAATAGAGACACACGGGTATACTACCACGCGGTTGCCAATCTGTGTATTTTGACCTATTGTGACGTAGGAGCGGATAGAAACGTCTTGTCCGATCACGGCCGTTTTGTCGATTCTGGCAGACCCATCGATACCCTTTGTGTATGTGGGCTTTTTATACATCAGGAGTTCCACTAACTTTGCAAATGCAAGATAGGGGTTATTGCATATCAAAAGATTCCTGTCTCTTTTCTGAGAAAGAGACAGGTTCGTGCCTTTCAATTTTGGCGATACGATTATAGCAGAGGCCTTTGTCTGATTGATTTTTTTAATATATTTATCATTGGATATAAAAGTAATATATCCTTCCTGCGCATCATCGATGCCCATGACACCCCGTATCTTTACGGAAGGGTCTCCAGCGACCGTACCGCCGACGTACTCAGAGAGTTCTTGCAGCGTTTTTTCCATTGTACGGCACTTTCGTTACAAAGCGTATGAGAAGTAATGTAAAAATTAAGAAACTCCACCCAAGCGCTCCAGTAATCATTTTGCTGTCACCAAACAACCACTTTAGATTCATTCCAACATGATCAAAGAATAATTTATTCGTCTTAATGAGAAATATCCATCCTGCGTGGATTCCAATAGCGAGATACAGGGACTTGGTTCGAAAATATGCATAAGACAGTACCACGCCAACGAGAAAAAGACCGATTATAGAAGGTAAAATGGAGGTAAAATTTACGATAATGTCCTTAAATGATTGGTAAATGACTATAAAGCCAATAAATGGCTGAAAACCGGGCGACACCAATAATTTTGTCTTGAAGAAGTGTAATAAGGAATAAAATAGACTGCTGATGCAAATAGCGGAAACGACACGCAAGTCCATCAACAGACTTTGGAATATAAATCCCCGGAATAGTATTTCTTCAATACATCCGACAAGATATGCGATCAGCAGTACCTTCAGGAGTTGGAAGATCATATCCGCGAGAGACTTTGCATCTGGTTGAAATGTTTGAGTACCACAGATCCACAAGAAGATAACATATAAAATAAACATCCCCGTACTCAGGAAGAATCCCATTTGTAGTTGTTCCCACCAGCCTCGAATAGGTTTTATTCCAAGAGTAACAAGCGAGCCGATCATCAGTTGTTTTCTCATGAGGAAGATGAGGAGAATGGCCACGGCCATCATAATACGGCGCATGACCCTGCCAAAATCATAACCTCCGTGCTTATAGTTGAGCAAATCTCTCACGAAAGGACTTGATGATGTCAATGTATCAAGGAAAGCCTTTATTAGGGGTGCAATTAAGCCACTGAGGCATAATGTCAGCAAGAACAGGAGGAATATTTTTTTGTGTTGTTTTATGTCAGTAAATGAATTCATGCTGAAATGATAGTGTTGTAAAAAGAAGTTGTCAACTGAAAATACCTTAAAAGATAAACCAGGACGCAAAAAAAACAGTAAAATCAAAAAGTGTGACATGTCACACAAGTGTGTAGTAACACAAGTGTGACATGACACACTTGTGCAATAGATTATTACAATAAATTTAAAGTTGTTTATATTTTTTTCAATCCCTGTATTATTTTGAAATAAGGTGATAGGACCCAATTTCTCAAAACAAATTCCATTTCGATATTGCTGGCATTTAACTTGCTCATTTGCATAATTATAAAGTGATTATATAATTCTAAATAAACATCAGCGATAAAGGTAAACCCTGAGTGATCAGGGGACACAAAGTAAAGGGTCTTCAACAGGGTAGAACCAGGAAGCCAGAAGAAGTTTAGAAATAAGAAGACAGCCTTACTGCCAAAGATGTTATTGAAAAGAAATCTTTGCAGTAAGGCTTTTTTATTTATAAGGATACATACCTATGAACAATTATTTGGTAAATACAAAAAATTTAATCTGTGTAGCAGTGTTTTTATTTCTGCCGAGTCTTGTTCTTTGTGCCTTTTCACAAGACGTTGAATCATCCGAAGTCGAAATTTCAGGATATTCGGACATTCCCCATGGCCGTGGTCGTCATTTTATTCGGGGCATATTGCCGCCAAAACAATATTTTGAAGATAGTCACATCCAGCGTTATGCCGTTGTGATCGGCATATCCGATTATAAAGACTCCAGGATACCGGATTTACAATATGCCGATGCCGATGCCCAGGCTTTTTATGACTTTATCACCAGCCCGGTTGGCGGCAATTTCAATAAAGAGAATATTGTATTGTTAAAAAACGATCGGGCAACCCTTAAAAACGTTAAGTCGGCCATCACGAATTTTTTAAAAAAGGCAGTCGACACCGATTTTGTGGTTATCTTCATGGCTTGCCATGGTGCACCCGAACCCGATCGTCTTAGTAATCTTTACCTACTGATGCATGACTCAGAACTCGATGACCTGTCAGCAACGGCCTATCACATGGAACATGTCAATGCAGATATGAAACGATACATCTCAGCAAAGAAGCTGGTTTTCTTTGCTGATACCTGTCATAGTGCTGGTTTGACGGAATGCACTATCGGTACGAGGGGATTTTTTAATACCATTAACGTAGCCCTTTCTACGCTTAAATCGGTCAGAGATGGCTGGGGAATTATAAGTGCCAGTCGTGCCGGTGAGGTCTCTATGGAATCCAGCAAGTGGGGAGGGGGACATGGGGTGTTTACTCACTATTTGCTGGAGGGGATGAAAGGAAAGGCAGATTTCGAAGGGAATAACAATGGCATTGTGACCCTTGCAGAGGCATTCGATTTTTTAGAGGACAAGGTAAAGCGGGCAACCCGGAATGCTCAGCACCCTGATACCTCCGGTAACTTCGACAATAACCTTCCCCTGGGATTCCCGGGCATAAAAATTTCTTCGAAAGAAAACAGACAAGCAACCGAGGTGCCACGCTTTGGGACCTTGCAAATTATTACAAATCCTGAAGGGGCATCTGTATATGTGAAAGGGAAGAAAGTTGGTACAACTCCTCTGAACATTAAGCTCATGAGTGGTACGTATCCGGTTACGGTAAAAAAGAGGGGTTTCGCCGATATGTCTGATAACTTTTTTATCAATCCAGATGAGGAGACAGATGAGTATATTGCGATGCTCAACGAAGAACTTTTGCTCGCACAGCTAAATCTTAATACCCTTGGTGGAAGTCACTTGAAAAATGATGAATCTGCGCAGAGTTTGGAATCTATTGAATCAATACATAACGGAGAAGATATACGGCTGACAGAAGACATCGAAGATATACAAAAGACAAAGGACAACATCGATACGCTTATTAAAGAATTAGAAATACTGGCAAAGGGACAGATTAGGGAAGAAAAACCCAGAGTCGCCAAAAAGACTAAAAAACTGAAATCCGAACTCATGGAGATTCCGATCACGATACCTGTGTCTCTTAAGGAGTTCAATGTGAAGATGGGCGCTTTATCGAAAAGACACGATATGGAAAGGCTGCGGCAAAGGGTTATTGATGCATTACTGGAGCAAAAGAGTTTAAGTGTCGTGGAAAGGGATTTAGAATTCCAGGAGGAGATTTTAAGGGAGCAAAGACTCTCTGGTTCTGTACTTGCCGATGCATTGTTCAGGATCGAATTAGGAAAGATACAGGGGGCTGCATTTCTTTGCTTTGGTGGCGTTTCTCAAGGAAATACATCGGATGAATTTATTCTAAGGATGGAGGTTGTAGATACTGCAACTACCCTTATTGATACATTTGAACGTGCCTTTCAGGGTGAGGAAAATTTGAGAATCGTGGCAAATGATGTCGCAGCAAAAATCAGAGAAAAAATTGCTGGTAAGCGAAAATTATAAAAATCGCTCAATAAGAAAAGAAGAAAGACTAGCGGGGCTGAGTTTCAGACCAAAAACATTTGGAACCACAGATTTCACAGATTATACAGATGATTTTAAAACTGGAGTAATCTATTTAAGAAAACTAACTTATGAATAAAAAAATCAAACACGATGTCCTGGCGCAGCACTGCAGCAACCAAAAGACCCCTCTCTTTCCCCCCTTCGCAAGGGGGGACACAGGGGGGTGTAAAAAAACTTTCCAAAAAAAGAAGTTTTTCCAGAGTAATACTCTAGTGCGGCTGTTACTGGGATTGCCTTTTATAAGCTGTGCTATAGTCTTCCAAATCAATGCAGACAACCGAAGAGATTATTTCAAATCAGCCTCACAGTGTGCAGATACAATGCAACCACCCCTTGTTTCCCCTTCCTCTCAGTATGAGAGAGAAAAGGCGGGAGAGAACGGTGGTTCTCATAACTCACAAAATACAGCAAATGACACGGTTCCGCCTGTAGTACACACCGATTTAAAACCCGCTATCGTCAATGACCAAAATCTTTTCTTTAGTATAGAATCTCACGATAATGAAGGTGTGGACAGGCTCTATGTTAATCAACAACCTTTAGAAATCTGCCCCGGGAAGCACGTATTCTTCAATCATTTGATAACACTGAATGAAGGGGAAAACACTATAACCATAAAGGCCGTTGATACCCGGGGAAATGAAACACAGCTATACCCAATCAAAATAACAAAAAAGACATTTGACCTTCTTGAGACGGATAACCTGTATACGGTTGCACTGCTTCCATTAAGGGTATTGGCACAGCACAATATATCCTCTGACGTTTTGTATTCCTTGTTACTCAAGGCATTTGATGAAGAGCCGAAGAGATTTAACCTTGTGGAACGGGATCCGGCAAAACTTGAGGAAATTCTCCATGAGCAAAAAATCAGCAACACAGAGCTTACATCTCCGGAAGCGGCTGTAAAGATCGGGAAGATCCGTGCGGCAGAGGGTGTGTTCTTCGGTTCCGTGGAAGAGAATGACGCGGGAATTACTATAACGTTACGGCTTGTTGATACCGAAACAACACGTATACTTGCAAGTGCCAGTGTGCATGAGAAAGATAGAAGTTTGAAGAATCTTGAATGGCTTCTCTATGGTTTGTCACTTAAGATGAAAGGACAATTTCCCATGGTACGGGGGAATATTATCAGTGTTTCAAGGAATGGATTCCTTTTTAATGCGGGTGCTGCCAATGGAATAAGAATGGGTATGAAGTTGTTGTTATTCCGGGAGATTAAAGAAGGGGATTTTGTTCTAAAAGAACCACTTGATGCAGTTGCCAGGGTAATACGGGTACGTCCCACAACTGCTTTTGCCAGAATAAGTGCAGAAAGTACTTCAAGGATAGAAAAGAGAGACCTTGTCATGACGAAATAAGTCAAAACCAATGTGAATGGCAGAAATGTCTAAGCAAATTGGAGAAATCCAGAGAAAGAGGATTGAACCTGGCTTAGGGCGGAGTACCTGTTGACAGTCGGTAGAAGACGAATGATGAGGATCGCTGTCATCATTGCAAAGAGAAATCTTACGATGTCAAAATTCCTCATATTCGTTCGGAGTGACAAGAAAGTCGTTGGTTTTTTGCCTTTTAAAACCCAACCTAATTAATAACCTGTAAGGGATGATATCGCTGTGAAAGTCAGAAAATTACTGCGAAATAAGGAATTATGAAATTACCCTGTAAAAAATATAAATGCATCCTTTTTTTACCCTTGTTTGTGCTGCCTTTCATAAGCTGTTCTACCGTATCACACATTGGTACGGATAACTGGCGTGATTATTTTGAGCCGGGTCACACGAAAGAAGAGATTGCCAGCGATTTTAATCTTCATCGGGGCAAGTGGTGGAACTATTACGTTCGTGGCCGATGGTTTGCCGGGAGTGGGTACTACGATGAGGCAGTTCAGGACTTTAAAAAGTCTATCAGTTTGCGAAGTAGAGACCAGCGCTCTGCCAGAAGCTACGGGCTTCATTTCTGGGAATACTTTGCCCACCGCGAACTGGGGATTGTTTATTACACCCAGGGCAAATACGAAGATGCCAAAAAGGAACTTGCAATATCTCTCTCCACTGCTGATTCCGCCAGGGCCACGTTTTATCTGAATAAATGCAATGAGGCTATCATAAAGATGACAAAAGCAGACCTGAAACCCCCGGAAATTAAGGTTACTTCTCATGTAAATGGTGCGGTTGTCAATACACCGATGGCAAAACTAAAAGGTGTTGCTACTGATGATTCTTATGTAAATGGCATGAGAATTCAGGGTGAAAGACTATTCATAGAACTTGCTGAAAAGGACCTTCCTTTTGACGAAATCATTTCTCTGCGTGCAGGAGAAAATGTTATCAGCCTGGAAGCAACAGACCTTTCAGGCAAGAGTATTTGGCAAGATTTCAAGCTTATCCTGGACATGCGCCCGCCGGTTCTCTATCTGGATGATATACAATTACACAAAAAAGGCGGCAAGGACATCGCCACCATTCAGGGGACTATTGAGGATGACCATGGCGTAAAACATCTCTCTATCAACAATACAGAGGTACCCCTTATCCCTGGTAAGGAAGTCAATTTTAAGCAGGATATTGTCTTGGCAAATCTGGACAAAATCTCGTTAAGGGTAATCGATATCGCAGGAAATGAAACAAAGGGCGAAGAGCCGATAGAAAAGAAGGCATCATTGTTATGGCCAGAAGACATACTAAATACCAGGAAATATACCAGCCATACAAACACACCAGCTATGATTGCATTCGGAAAAATAGACGGGCACACAGTTGCGAAATTGTTAGCTTCTCATGGAGAGGCTGCGTTACAACCGCCTTCCACGGCCCATTCTCCCCAGCCCATGAAAGATACGACTGCGGACAATATCCCTCCGGTAGTACATACAGATTTAAAACCTGCCGTTGTCCATGACGTAAACCTCTTCTTCAGCATGCATGCACACGATGACAGCGGCGTTGCCGGATTTTTCGTGAATCAACAACCGTTAGATATCCGTCCTGCGAAGCACGTCTTCTTCAATCATTTGTTAACTCTCAATGAAGGAGAAAATGCCGTAATTGTCAGGGCCGTTGATACTCAGGGAAATCAGACGCAACTTTCACCGGTAAAAATTACCAAAAAGACCTTCTATCTTCTCGAAGCGGATGCACGGTATACCGTTGCATTGCTCCCGTTAAGGACATTTGTAGAAAAAGAGGTTCCCCCGGAAACCCTCTATTCCATGTTACTCAGATCATTTGACGAAGAGCCGAAGAGATTTAACTTTGTGGAACGGGACCGGGCAAAACTGGAGGAAATTCTTCGTGAACAGAAAATCACCAGCACCGAACTTACATCTCCGGACACGGCCATAAAGGTCGGGAAGATCCGATCGGCAGAGGGCATGCTTTTTGGTTCTGTGGAAGAAGATTCCAAAGGCATTAACGTCACATTGCGACTTGTAGATACAGAGACAACACAGGTACTTGCCCAGGCCGATGTTTACGATGAGGATAAAAGTGCGGAAAATCTCGAATGGCTTATGCACGGTTTATCACTCAAGGTGAAACGGCAATTTCCTATGATACAGGGGGGTATTATCCGTGTTTCAGGGAACGGATTTCATATCGATACAGGCGCAACCAGTGGTCTTAAATTAGGAATGAAATTACTCTTATTCCGGGAGACAAAGGAAGGCGATTTTGTGCTCAAAGAACCACTGGATGCCATTGCCAGAATTGTGCAGGTACAACCTGAAACCTCATTTGCCAGAATAAGTAAGAAAGGTACCGGGAAGATAAAAAAGAAGGATCTTGTGATAACGAAATGAAATGGTTTCGAGTTTCGTGTTTAGGGTTTGGAGTTTGGAGTTGAGGAGATATTGATTTGGCTACAATCAGAAAGTTTGAGGATGTCGATGCATGGCAAAAAGCAAGAGAGTTTTCAAAAGAGAGTTACTCGATTACCAATAATGGATTAATTTCCAAAGATTATGACCTGAAAGGTCAAATGCGCCAGGCAAGTGGGTCCATAATGGATAATGTCGCGGAAGGCTTTGAAAGAGGCAGAAAAGGCGAGTTTATTCAGTTTCTTGGAATAGCGAAAGGATCCTGTGGCGAAGTCCGTTCTCAGTTATACAGAGCTTTAGACCAGGGATACATCAGCAAAATGATCAAGGGCTTAATAACCTATTTCAATAATACAGAAATAAAAGGCCAAAAATACAAGAAATAATCTAGCCCGAAACCCGAAACCCGAAACACTAAACTCTAAACTTGAAACCCGAGAGGTGTCTGAATGAGATTGAAACATAATATATTTATCTGTATCCTAATCCTTATACTATCAGGCAAAACCTCTTTTGCTCAATTGGCGCCTCCTTCCATTAATGCTGTCCCACTTCCTGTCGGTTCAGGTGCAAGGGCCTTAGGACAGGGTGGTGCCTTTATTGCCGTTGCCGATGATGCAACAGCGGCGTCATGGAATCCCAGTGGCTTAACACAACTCGAAAGACCGGAATTTTCCCTGGTAGACTCATTCTTATCCATACAGCAGGATTTCGATCCCGGCACTACTGGATTGTTATCACTTGATGATGAATCTGTATCCTCTGGCGATTTGAATTATGCCAGTGTTGCGTATCCATTCAGGATCTTTGGAAAAAATCTGGTTGCAGCCCTGAACTATCAGCAGAAATATGATTTTCACATGAGGTTTGACTATGATCGGATATTTGAGTCTTCAGGAGGCGAATTTATTGACAAACAATCAGTCGATTTTAAGTCAAGAGGTGGAATAGCTGCACTGACACCTGCAATCTCCCTGCAAGTAATACCCAAATTATCCATTGGGATAGCCGTAAATTTCTTTACCGATGAGCTTTTTGGAGACTTTGCCTGGAAAGAAACACTGCGAGCAAGAAGTGAGGGTTCGGTTTTTGGTAATGATTTTAGCAGGTCCTATGATGGGACCGAAACATTCAAAAATTTTCAGGCAGTAAACATAACGGCAGGTATGCTTCTGGAAGTATGGGAGAAGGAGGATAAACGCCTTACCTTTGGAGCCGTTTTCCATTCCCCGTATACGGCTGATGTGGATCGTGTTACAGATTCTTTTTCCGTTATCACTAATAGTACTGGGACAACGGTAGGATCAGGTCATATAAGGGAACACTTAGAGATAAATTATCCCATGTCATTTGGTGGCGGATTTGGTTTCCGTTACAGCGATGCACTGTCTTTTTCCATGGATGTGACGTGGACCGATTGGTCGGAGTTTGAGCAAGAGAATGAAGAAACTGGTGTAAAATCACGTCCGCTGGGTGGTGTATCAACCGACAGGGACATTGACGATACTTACGCTGTAAGGTTTGGCACGGAATACCTCATATTCAGGCAAAAGATGATTATCCCCGTCCGCGGAGGACTTTTTTATGACCCCCGGCCATCCCTGGATGATCCTACAGACGTATATGGATTTAGTGCAGGAAGCGGTATTACTTTCAAGAGATTCAGTATTGACGGTGCATATCAGTTTAGATGGGCAAACGACGTAGATGGAGAAGATTTCGGCAGGGGTCTTAAAGGAACTCATTTTGATCTCGACGAGCACCTGTTCCTGGTCTCCGTCATCGTGTACTTTTGATCTTTTTGAATTCAACATATTATTTGTAGGTGTTAATAAGTAGGTATGGGGTGTGTACCCTACTTTTATAAAAAAAAACAAGATTTTATAGGAGGTAACGATATGTTTAAGAGATAGGTATGCGCGCTTTTCTTGAGGTTATGGCTGTATATTAAAATTTCGAAAGGAGGAAAATCATGCCGCCGGGAACATTTTGGGGAAAAGTAACAAATAAAAATACTGGTGCAGGTATTTCTGGTGCGCAAATGGCTTTTGATGGTCCTACAGATGCTACGGTGAATAGAAATACCGATGGCAGTTATGTGAGTCCTTTATTGAATTCGGGTACTTACACAATAAGAGTTACAGCTTCGGGTTATCAAACAATAACTAACTCCGGAGTAAATTTACCTGAAGGTGGGTATGTACAGAAAAACTATCGGATGACGCCAACACCAGCGTAAATAGTCAGGAATGGTAGTGTCTTCCAAAGGTGCTTTTGACATTTTAGCAAAGAATCAACCCTGTCAGGGTTTTAAACCCTGACAGGGTTGACTCACGAATTTCGTGCTTCGGATTTTGTCTTTTCCGCCTCAACTTCCGATCTCTCAGGATTCTCAGCCTTCTCCAGCACACATAACCCGCCGGATTGTGGAACGACTGTAACTTTAATGCTTATCAGTTTGGTTTTTGAATTGTATTGACTAGACTGATGTATTTAGCTATAGTACGTAACTTAATTTTGTTCAGTAATATGCAGGCATGTCAGTCTTTATTTATTTTGCTGGCAGGAATCAGTTTCGCGAAAAGTTTAAATCATTGATCTTGAGAAATACGTTTGCAAAAAGACAGATTGATATGAAGCAAAAAAAACCATGGGGAGGGAGATTTACCAAGCAGACAGCGGCTTCGGTGGAGTTGTTTACTGAATCCGTTTCCTTCGACTGGCGACTCTATCAACATGACATTGAGGGAAGTATAGCCCATGCTACCATGCTTGCCAGGTGCAGGCTTATTACCGGGAAAGAAAAGGATGCGATAGTTAAGGGTCTGAAGGAAATTCTCGCTGAAATCGAATCCAACAAGTTCGAGTTCAAAAAGTCTCTTGAAGACGTTCATATGAACATTGAATCGGCATTGATTGAACGGATTGGCGATGCCGGCAAAAAGCTCCATACCGCCCGAAGCCGAAATGACCAGGTTGCCCTCGACCTGCGGCTCTGGGCACGCAATCAGACGCACGAAACGATAGGTCTCCTGACGGCATTACAAAGGGAATTCGTGAAAAAAGGGAAAACGTTTTTGGGGCAGATTATGCCGGGTTTTACCCACCTTCAACATGCCCAGCCGGTGCTGGTATCCCACTACTTGCTGGCATACGTGGAGATGCTGGAACGTGACAAGAAGCGGCTTCAGGATTGTTGTGTCCGGCTCAACAAATCACCGCTGGGTGCTTGTGCGCTTGCAGGGACAACGCTTCCAACCGATCCGATGTTTACGGCGAAAATGCTTGGTTTTGAAGGGGTTTGTGAAAACAGCATGGATGCCGTGAGTGACAGGGATTTCTGTGCTGAGTATGCGTTTTGCCTTTCCATGGTCGCCCTGCATCTCTCCCGTCTCTGCGAGGAATGGATTATCTGGTGCAACGATGAGGTGAAGTTTATCGAAATCAGTGATGCCTATTGCACGGGCTCCAGTATTATGCCCCAAAAAAAGAATCCCGATGTACTTGAGCTGATCCGGGGTAAATGTGGTCGCGTGTTTGGCCATTTGACGTCTTTGCTCACATTGCTCAAGGGATTGCCATTAACGTATAATCGTGACATGCAGGAGGATAAGATGGCGATATTTGATGCATCGGATACTGTTCAGACTTCGTTATCTGTTCTGGCTGAACTTGTGGCAAATACCAGTTTTCATGGTGAACGGATGATGCTGGCATGCGAGAAGGGATTTATTGATGCCACAGCATTGGCGGAGTACTTGGTCAAAAAGGGTATACCTTTCCGTATGGCCCACGAGATTGTCGGGAAGATCGTGCGGGAATGTATTCGGGTGCAATGCAGGTTGATGGACTTGCGATTGGAGAGTTTTAAGGCATTTTCTTCCGTCATAGAAAAGGATGTTTATAAAGTGCTGGGAGTAGAAAATTGTATCAAGAATTATAAAAGTTACGGTTCTACGGCACCGGGTTTTGTTAAAAAGCGTATTGCGTATTGGGGAAAAAAACTGAGTAAAGGATGAGAATGGGTAAATAGTCTATGGATGCTTTTGAATATAGGGGCAAGGCGCTCTTTTGTGAAAATGTAAAGATAGAAGATATTATTTCGGAGGTGGGAACTCCTGCCTATATCTATAGCAAAAATGCGATTTTATCACGTTTCCGCGAGTTAAAGACAGCCTTTCAGGATGTCGATGCGCTGATATGTTTTTCAGTAAAGTCCAATTCGAACCTCTCAATATGTAAGACATTGGCAGAGGAAGGATCGGGGTTTGATGTGGTTTCCGGCGGCGAGTTGTTTCGGGCAATCAAGGCCGGAGGCGACCCGTCTAAGATTGTATTTGCTGGTGTGGGGAAAACAGATAAGGAGATAAAATATGCCCTGGAGAATGACATTTTTATGTTTAATGTAGAATCGCAGGCAGAACTCGAGCATATTAATGCCCTGGCTGAGGAGGCGGGAAAAGTGCCGAGAGTAGCCTTGCGAATCAATCCTGACATCGATGCAAAAACACATGCGAAGACTACTACGGGAAAAAAGGAAAACAAGTTCGGTATCGATTTTACCGAAGCTGAAAGGATTATTAAACAATCTGCATCCTATCCGAACGTTGACCTGTGCGGGTTGCATGTGCACCTGGGCTCACCTATTTACACGGTTGACCCTTACGTGCGCGCCCTTAGGAAGGTCGTGAGGTTTGTTAAAAACTGCAGAGATGGGGGACTGGATATTGAGTTTATGAACATAGGGGGTGGCTATTGTATCTCATATACAGGTGAAAAAGTAATACGGCCGAAAGATTATGCATTAAAAATTCTCCCGCTGGTGAAGGAGATGCAATGTAATCTTATTCTGGAACCGGGGCGGTTCATTGTAGGGAATTCCGGGATTTTAGTTACCAGGGTAATTTATACAAAAGAGACCGTGCATGGTAAGAAATTTGTCATTTGTGATGCGGCTATGAACGATTTAATACGCCCTGCACTTTACGATGCATTTCACAGGATATGGCCGGTAAATACGAATATAAAGATGCCAGAGGCGGAAAATCCTGGTAAATCCCCGGTAAAAACGGGTATGGATTTGGTAGATATTGTAGGTCCGGTTTGTGAGAGTAGCGATGTCTTTGCGGCCAATAGGGCTCTGCCCAGGGTAAAAGGGGGGGATTTATTGACAATATTCAGTGCCGGTGCGTATGGTTTTTCGATGAGTTCCAGTTACAATTCCCGCCCACGCCCATGTGAAGTGCTTGTGGATGGCAATCAGTATCGTATTATCAGAAAACGAGAGACATACGAAGATTTAGTCAGAGGTGAAAACTTTACATAGAGCTTTGATACGATGGCAAAATATTATCCGGTATTTCTGAATATTCAGGATAAGAGGTGTGTGGTGGTGGGTGGTGGTAATGTTGCCTGGCGCAAGGTATGTAGCCTGAAAGATGCCGGCGCAAAGGTAACAGTAGTGTCTCCCGAATTTTGTCCTGAACTTGAGAAAGAAACAGGGATTGAACGAGTTCAACAGGAATATGACGCAAAGTTTCTGAAAGGAGCGGTACTCGTCGTTGCTTCTACGGATGATGGTGCGGTGAACAAAATGATTTATTCCGATGCCATCGAAAGGGGAATCCTGGTAAATGTTGTCGACAAACCGGAATTTTGTTCTTTCATTGTGCCTTCATCTGTTATGCGGGGCGATCTCTGCATTAGCATCTCAACGGGGGGGGCAAGCCCTGCTTTAGCCCGTAATATAAGGGAATTTCTGGAAAAACAGTTTGGAGATGAGTATGGTGAATTTACAAAGCTTTTATCAGAGATGCGGCGAAAGATACTTTCCGAAGTAAAAGAAGAATCTGTAAGACGAGATATATTACAGCGAATTGCCGGGCTTGATATGCTTGAGCTTATTAAGGAAAAAGGTGTGTTAGAGGCAAAAAAGAAGATGTTCGAGATCGTATCTGAAAAAATTTCGAAAGATAATTAAGTCGACAATGTCTATAGACTTCTTTTTTCTTGCAAGATTTTTGGTGAATTGTTAATATAAAAATTAATAATTATGTTGGTTTTTGCTTTATGTAATTGGCGTTTTGCTAATTGTTTATAAAAACAGTGAGTTATACCAAAAATGTTAGGAGTTTGAATGGCGGAAAAGACTGTGACACAAAGAATTGATCTTAATGAATTGAAATCCGGTGGTTTTATAAAACAGACACAAAAGGACCTCTTTACTGTACGGTTAAAGGTTCCTGGCGGGAGGATTACCCCTGAAAAGCTGTTGAAAATTGCAGAGGTTGCGAAGAAATACAGCCGTCTCGGGTATTGTCACTTGAGTTTCAGACAGTCGGTGGAGATCATTGGTGTTCATATTAATGACTTCGATGCGGTGGTGAAAGAATTGGCAGCGGTGGGGCAGAAAGTGGCCTCCTGCGGCCCCAGGGTTCGGGTACCGACGGCGTGTGGCGGCTGTGAGTATAATCCCAATGGAATTATGGATACACAGTCCAAGGCGTTAGAGGTAGACGAAAAGTTTTTTGGCACTCCCTGCCCTCATAAATTTAAAATGGGATTTTCCGGCTGTCCGATAGATTGTACAAGGACAAGGGAGATGGATCTTGGGTTTCAGGGAGTAGTTTATCCGGTGTGGAGCAAAGATCTATGTAACGGCTGTACCTTATGTGCTAAGGCCTGCCAGGAGGGTGCAATTGTCTCTGATAAAGAGGGTAGGCCAATGTTTGATGAATCGAAATGTGTCTATTGCGGTGATTGTATCAGGGCTTGTCCAACGGATGCCTGGAAGGACAAGAAGAAAGGCTGGTTAGTGCGTGTGGGTGGAAAACATGGACGACACCCGCGGGAGGCAAATGAGGTAGCAAATTTTTTACCCGATAATAAAGTAAACGATTTTATTGATGCAACGGTAAAATGGTATAAAGAGAACGGTAAGCCGAAAGAAAGAATCGGTTCCTGTATAGACCGCGTAGGTTTGGAAAAGTTCAGGAAAGAAGTCGTGGGTACGTTGGTAAAATCCTCGTAAGGGTATTCGCGTGAAGGATAAAAAAAAGTTCGTCATCTTTGCTCATGGCGGTACCTATGATAAACTCTATCAGATCATTACTCTGGCTATAACAGCAGCATCGATGGGAAGAGAAACGTATATTTTTCTCTTTTTTTGGGCGTTGAAGAGGTTTGTGAATGAAGAGTTTGATGTTACAAGACTATCTGCTGAATATGGTGAAGAGGGGGAGAGGTTGTCAAAACGGATGCAGGAGATCAATCCCATTTCACTCAAAGAACTCCTCCGCGATGTAAGAGCTATGGGGAATTTAAAGGTTTATGCATGCACAGGGGCTGTGAAGCTGATGGAGTTGGAAGAATCCGTTGTCAGATCAAGGGTTGATGATATACTGGGGTTAACTACCCTTTTGGAAATAGCTGATGGTGCAGAAACGCAGTTATTTATATGAAGAAAGATAAGGTAACATCGTGACAAGTATCGTGACAAAGGGAAAGGGTACGAAATACATCCCGAAGAATCCTTCTCATACTTCAATTTTGGATAAAATTGGAAATACTCCCTTATTAAAGATCAATAGAATTACAAAAGGATTAAGAAATAAGGATGTTGGAGTTTATGCTAAGGCAGAATGGTTTAATCCAGGTGGATCGGTAAAGGATCGGCCTGCATTGCGGATTATAGAAGAGGCGGAGAAATCAGGCAGGCTAAACCACGATAAAATTATCATAGACTCAACTTCCGGAAATACCGGTATTGCCTATGCTCTCATTGGTGCCTCGAAAGGATATAAAGTGACTCTGGTGATGCCTTTGAACGTCAGTGAGGAAAGGAAGAGAATTGTACGTGCCTTCGGCGCTGCCATGGTGTTCACGGATCCATTACTGGGTTCTGATGGTGCCATGTTAGAGGCGAAAAGAATAGTAAATGAAGAGCCATCAAGGTATTTTTATGCAGATCAGTATAATAACCCTGCGAATTGGAGGGTACATTTTGAAACAACAGGTGTGGAGATATGGGAACAAACGGCAGGTAGGGTGACTCATTTTATTGCATCTTTGGGTACAAGCGGTACCCTTATGGGTACGGGGCGGCGTCTGAAGGAATACAATCCTGATATTCAGGTGATAGCAGTTGAGCCAGCCACTCCTATTCATGGATTAGAAGGTATGAAGCATATGGCGACTTCAATTGTCCCGGGTATTTATGATGACCATTTTCCCGATAGAAAGATCGCAGTAGAGACAGAAGATGCCTACGAGGCTGTTAAGAGGCTTGCGGCCGAAGAGGGATTTTTTGTGGGGTACTCTTCAGGTGCTGCGCTTGTTGCATCGTTGAAGATTGCGGGTGAAATTGAGAAGGGTACAATTGTTACGGTTTTCCCCGATAGAGGTGATCGGTATTTGAGCACAAGTTTTTGGGCAGGTGTGTAACTAAAAGGTTCGCTGGAAAATGTGAGGAGTTGACGGCCTTGCTGTGTATCGGTAATGATAAGCTCACGGAGATAGTGGAACAGGTAAAGAAGAGCTACCCCTTGGAATGTTGTGGATTATTACTTGGGACAAATACATCTGAAAAAAAGGTGGTTGAAGTCCGTCCTGTACAAAATAAAAATTTTCAAAGAGCACATGACAGATATGTCATAGAGCGTGGAGACTTTGAAAGAGTTGATAGGGAAGCTGTGAAAAATGGTTTGCAAATCATAGGTGTTTATCATTCTCATCCTGACCATCCAGCCATTCCATCAATATATGATGCTGAGCATGCCTGTTCCTGGTTTTCGTATATAATTGTTGCTATAGAGAATGGCGAAAAGATTGATATTAAGTCATGGGTTTTTGATGAAGAAAAGAAACAGTTTAAAGAAGAAGGAATAAATTCATAATTGGATCGTAGTTTTATTTCGTCCCAACGGGTAAGATTGTTAAATAAGAGAGCGGCAGGGCAAAACTATAAACAAAACGTTTTGGAGTTTTATAAATGGCAGAAGATGGAAAGATTGTTCCAGACGATCGGATTGACTTAAGGGGTGTACTTTGTCCGATTAATTTTGTGAAAACAAAATTAAAGCTGGAGATGCTGGATTCCGGCCAGATTTTGGAGGTAATACTTGATGATGGTGAACCGATAAGAAGCGTTCCCCGGAGTGTGAAAGAAGAGGGCCATAAAATCATAAAGGTAGAAAATATGGAAAACGCGTATCGGTTATTGATAAAAAAAGCATAAAAACACAAATATATTGTATCTATTGATAAATTATCCTTGACTTTTCTCATTGATAAATATAATATTCGCCATTCGTAAAACGATGGAAGATATTTTCGGTTGTAAAGAAGGAATTTGTACGCAAAGCCCAGAGAAAATAAGGGGTTTGAAAGGTTTTTAAGGTAGGAGGTTGTTATGGAAATAAAGGAAAAGAATCAAAACTACACATCAGAAAAAGAAAGGGGGATTTGGTTTACTTTCTCCCGGAGGAGCATTTTGACTTTAGCTGGTTGGGGTTTGTTTTTTGTCACAATAGGGGCGTATTTATCACAAATTTTGGGGTATAAAGGTTTTTTTTATCCGAAAGTGCTTTATGAACCTTCACCGAGGTTCTCTGTCGGGGATCCCAAGTCGTTTCCGGAAAATTCAGTGACAACATTAAAATCAAGGAAGATATTTGTCGTCCGTGATGGCAATAGTTTTAAAGCACTTTCTGTCGTATGCCAGCACCTGGGGTGTGCAGTAGAATTCTCGAAGGAAAAGAATATCTTTGAGTGCCCCTGTCACGGAAGTAAATACTATCGGAACGGTGTAAACTTTGCAGGACCAGCCCCCAGACCTTTGAATCATTTTGAAATTGTTTTAGATGATAGTGGCAAGTTAGTTGTTGATACCAGCAAAATCGTCCCTCTTGAAACGGAGTTAGTTGTGTAATGTAAAAATATTAATTAAAGATTTTTTAGAAAGTTAGTGTGTTTTATGAATCAAGCTACTATACCAAAAAAAGGAATAAGAGCGCTTCTAGATCTGGATTGGTTACAACAAAATATTCGCTGCCAGCATCGATGTCCCGCCCATATGGATGTACCCGGCTATATCCGTCTGATTAGTCAGGGTAAATATGAAGATTCCTATAAATTGATGAAAGAAACCAATCCCTTTCCTGCCGTTTGTGGATATGTATGTCCCCACCCTTGTGAGTCCAAATGTAAACGCGGTGATTTTGATAGACCTATAGCAATAGATGCATTAAAGAGGTTTGTTACAGACTATATCTTTAAGAACAAGATACGGATTCCACCGCCAAATGTAAAGCAAAGAGAAGAAAAAGTTGCCGTGATTGGTGCCGGTCCTGCAGGTTTGACGGCTGCGTATGACCTTGCAGGGATGGGTTACAGAGTGACGGTTTTTGAAAAGGAGTCCCAGGTTGGTGGTATGATGATGTGGGCTATCCCATCGTACAGGTTACCGCGTGAGCAGATAATGTTTGATGTAAGTCATATTCTGGCGCGGGGCGTTGAGATAAAGACAAATACTCCTATTGGAGGCCCAGGAAAAACGATTCCTGATTTGTTCAGGGAAGGATATAAGGCCGTATTTATAGCAGTTGGTGCACAAAAGGGAAAAAGGCTTGAAATTCCAGGAGAAGAAGGCACCGTGGGTGTTATGGATTGTCTGGAATTCCTGAAAAATGTTAATGATGGTGATACACGAAGTCCGGGGAAAAAGGTTGCAGTCATTGGTGGAGGAAATTCTGCAATAGATGCTGTTAGAACAGCCAAACGGTTGGGCCAGGAGGCGTTTATTGTTTATAGGAGAACCCGTGAAGAGATGCCCGCGTTGTCTTGGGAAATAGAAGAGGCAGAGCATGAAGGCGTCCGGTTTCATTTCTTGTCGGCGCCAATCAGGGTAATTGCTGAAAATGGAAGGGTAAAGGCCCTGGAATGCATTAAAATGAGGCTTGGTAAGCCCGATAGTACCGGACGAAGGAGGCCTGAACCAATTCCCAATTCTGAATTTATGCTGGAAACAGATTGTATCATTACTGCCATCAGTCAGGAAGCCGACCTCAAATTTCTTGGAGATGGTCACGGGATAAACGTTACAAAATGGGGAACGATTACCGTTGATGATAACCTCTTGACCAATAAGGAAGGCATTTTTGCCGGTGGTGACGTAACACTTGGTCCAAGTACAATTATTGAATGTATTGCACAAGGACACACTGCCGCGAAATCTATCGATAAGTATATCAGAGGAGAAGAGATTCAAGAACCTAAGAAGAAGGTCTGGGTTACGCTTTTGGATGGTGAATTTAATTTGCGGGAAGAAAATTTTGATGCTGTGCCCCGTCAAAACATGGAAATGCTCCCCGTGGGGGAGAGGGAGGGCACATTTAATTTGGTAGAGCTCGGTCTTAGCGAAGACCAGGCAAGGATAGAAGCTTTGCGTTGCCTGAAGTGCGACCTGAGCATCAATGTGGAGACAAATGAGTGTATCCTTTGCGGCCGATGCAGTATGGTATGCCCTGTGGGTGCACTGAAACAGGTGGATGTGAGTGACGAAAACAAAGAGTATCGTCCTTTTGTTAGCAAAGATGGCATTGTAATAAAATATACCGATGTTTGTATTCGATGTGGAAATTGTAAGGATTGTCCCGTAAACGTGATAACTTTAAAGCGTGTGCTTTGGAAGCCTAACGAAGAAATAAATAAGACATTAGAAAGGGAGGAATAGGAGGATAATTTTTAATATGAGGGGAGGAAATAGTAAAAAAGGAAAACGGAGAAAGGAATGTTCAAATGAAACTGATTCCTGAATTAAAAAAGAAAATTACGGACAATGAAATTTGGAGATCTGTATTTCGCCACGGTTACACAGACACCCCGAGGAACAGGGCTCTTCAGATTATAAGCAACGTATGGTTGCATTTGCACCCGGCAAAAGTTCGGGAGCATGGTACGAAGATCCGTTTTACCTGGTGTATGGGGGGGATTACGTTTTTTATATTCCTCTTTGAGGCAATAACAGGAATTCTGTTAATGTTTTATTATGTTCCCGATGTGAACAGGGCTTATGCAGATATTGTGGATTTGATGTATGTAGTACCATTTGGCAGGTTTTTAAGAAATTCTCATCGCTGGGGCGCTCATGCGATGGTTATTACGGTAAGTATACACATGTTCAGGGTGTTTTTAACAGGTTCGTATAAACCGCCAAGGCAGTTTAATTGGGTAGTTGGAGTGTTCTTGTTGGTTCTCACATTCCTGTTGAGTTTTACAGGGTATTTGTTGCCCTGGGATCAACTTGGATATTGGGCTATTACGGTTGGCACGAATATGGCTCGCGCAACACCCTTTTTGGGTCATGAGGGGCCATTTTCATACATTTTAGGAATGAGACCTGATAATGATATTCGCTTTGCTTTGTTAGGTGGAACGTTGATTGAAGCTCCTGCCTTATTGCGTGCGTATGTGTGGCATTGTATTGGAATACCGGTAGTGGCTTCAGCTTTGATGATGGTTCATTTCTGGAGAGTACGTAAAGACGGTGGTATCTCTGGTCCCTTGTGATGTTTGGAAAAGTTTTGTCATAATCTATCGAAGATATTTCTGAGGAGTGGTTCCATGGAAGTTAGGCAGGAAAAGAAAGGATTAGTCGAATTTAAAGACGACAAGGTGTTTGCATGGCCCACCCTGGTTGCTAAGGAGTTTTTAGCTGCTATTTTTGTTACGGTAGGGCTGCTTTTTTATTCGTATTTTGTGGATGCGCCTTTGAGGGAATTGTCGAATCCCGGACAAGCAGAAAACCCCGCAAAGGCTCCCTGGTACTTTCTCGGTTTACAAGAAGCGTTGGTTTATTTTGACCCATGGTATGCCGGCGTTGTACTGCCAAGCATAATTATTCTAGGTCTGATTCTTATTCCGTATTTGGATAATAACCCAAAAGGGAATGGCTACTATACGTTTAAAGAGAGAAAATTCGCTGTAACAACGTTTGTTTTTGGCTATATTTTCTGGTACGTCCTTATATATATTGGGACAGCACTGAGGGGGCCATTTTGGTCCTTTTTTTGGCCTTGGGAAGAATGGACGCATGATTTTCCTACACCCCCTCCGATGCATGATTTGCCATTGCCTTTGGGAATAATTCTTCTGGGGGGGTTTTATTTCTTAGGATTGACACTCCCTGCACTTGTGAAAAGAGATTTTTTCCTAAAGCTTGGTGTTATTCGCTATTCTCTTACGATGGGCTTGCTTTTGACCATGATTGGAACTGTGATTAAAATGTTTTTTAGGCTGGCGTTCAATGTGAAATACATTATTGCAACGCCTTGGATCAACATATGAATTCTCTTTTGAGAACTGAAAATGGATATTTCCAGAACGGGTGAAATATGAGTGTACAAAGATTTATCTTTTTTGTTTTGAGTGCCTTGTTTTTTTTAGCCACAGTTATATGGCTTAAAGATGAAATTAGTCCAAAGTGGATGAAGTATCAGAGGGAGTATTATGAAGAGCAAGCGGCAAAGGTTGGGAGGGATTTTGAGGCGGCTACTTCTGCAAAAGAGAAAGAGTTATTGGGAAAGCGTCTGGCATCTTTAAAGAGGCCTGTTTATGAAATTAAGCAAATACTTTTAAAAGGTGAATACAGCTGGGATAAGCAACAAAACGGGGACAAAGTAGACAGATGTATGACCTGTCACATTGATGAAGAAAAGCTGAAGGTTGCCCATCCTGGCGTAAAGGATTTCCCCTTTGACATTTATGGGTGTACTGTATGTCACGGTGGTATCGGGCGGGCGCTAAGTGAAGAAATGGCTCATGAAGGGATGTATTATCATAAGAGACAAATGGAACTCAGGGTAACTTCTGCTGAAGCAATGTTCGAGTTCTGGAGTGAACTTGCGACGTTGACGCCTGAGGAAAGTGACCCAAATCAAAGGATTGAGATGGGGGATTTTAAAAAGTACAGTATCACTGGTGATAAGGCGATATATGTGGGTAGCCAAAAGTGTCTCAAGTGCCACACAGGGTTAACTTCTCCTCATGTAGAAAGGTGGCAAAGGATCAAATTCAAGACTTTTGAACATGTAAAAAATGCCCCTGATTATATCGCTGGAAACGAGGCGTATCGGAAGACTTGTCTAAAGTGTCATACGACAGGTTATGATGAGGTAACAGGAAAATATTCTGAAGAGGGAGTCACCTGTGAGGCATGTCATGGTGCGGGAGAAGTGTTTAGTTATTTTATGGAGATAGGGAAGGCTCCAGAAGGACAAAAGATTGCTAAGGTAGGAACGTTTGGAACGCCTTATAATGTATGTGGACCTTGTCATCATACAAGGAATCATGAGATGAGATTGAGATTTTTCAAGGAGCGGGGTTATCCTGACGAGTGGTTTTTCCCACAGCATACGACTCCGTATAAAACGAGTTTTTCGGAGAAAGGTGAATCTGCATCAAAGCCGCTGCCAAAAATTCAATGAAAAAAAGTCAAACTTTATCAGAAAATTATGTTATTAAAAAACAATTGCTGGTTTTGTGGGGAGGAGGCATAAAATGAAGCTGTTGAAATTGGGCGCGATTTTACTCGTTGCCCCTTTAATGTGGAGTTTGCATGCAGGGAGCATACAGGCGCAGTCTGAAGCTGAGTTAAAAGAGATGCAAAAGAAGGCCACGAACTATTATGACATTTTGTATCCGACCGATACGCTCAAAGATTGGTTTACAAACAATGTTGGATTAGAAAAGGGCGCTGGTCCATGGCAAAACATATATAAGCCTGTACCTTTACAAATGTATTGGTTTCCGGTTAGGCATTATGTTAAACCGGAGGGGACATACTATGATCAATTGCTGGAAAGATACAAACCCACTGATTGTGTGGAATGCCATAGAGAAGTGACTCCGGGATTTGTGCATGATTGGGAGGAGTCCACCCATGCAAAACTAAGAAAAAATCCCCGGTTTGCGGAAAAAACACAACAGATAGAAAAACTGATCGGGAGGGAGCTTAAAGAGGTTACCTGTAGCGACTGTCATGGGAAGGATCATAAAGAGTTGCGTATGCCTACCCCGGATGTGTGTGGAGAATGTCATCCTCAGCAAACAACGGAATTTATGAGCGAAGTTGAACGTGGCCGGCCTAATCACGTTGAAGGTCTTCCCGCAAACGTGATTCCACCCTGGTATCCAGAGATGTTTCGCAGGGGATATCCAGCAGCACAGTTTGGTTGCGATCTTTGCCATGCCACAGACCGATGCAACATTTGTCACACTAGGCATAAGTTTGCAGCATCAGAAGGTAGAAGACCTGAGGCCTGTATGAGTTGTCATATGGGTTTTGACCACCCTGATGCGGAAACGTACGGTGAATCGAAGATGGGTTATATTTATCATCTGGAAGGGGAACACTGGGACTGGGAAAAACCACTGGCAGAAATAGTTCCGGGAAAGGATTATAGAACCCCAACCTGTCAGTTCTGCCATATGGACCAAGGAAACGGAAAATTTGCTCACAATCCTGTTACTAAAGGTGTATGGAGGATGGGAACGGTCCCCCCGAAAGGAATTGATTACAAGTCATCGTTAAAAGATTATCCTCATGGTGTTAATCTTCCGCCCTTAAATTATGCACTCGATATATATTCTCCTGAAAATAAGCAGAGATCTGAGCAGTGGGTGGCAGTATGCAGCAAATGTCATAGCCCCCGATTTGCGAGACTATATCGCGAGAACTTGAATGATTTCATGTTTGAGATGTGGAGATTACAGGACAGGGCGCAGGCTATATTGGATGATATAGTAGCGAATGATGCCTTTGAAGTACCAATTAAAGAGAGGGATATCTTCCCGCTTGGGGATATACTTGCTGATGCACTTGGCCCAGGATTGTTGGGAGAGGCTGTGTATAAGGCATTTAAGACAAAGGCTGGAAAAGTACCGGTTATTGGGCCTATACTGGGTTTGCATGGCTTGTTTGCGACAGGAAGAAATAACCCATCAGAGATCGAAATTACTTATGCCGATATGTGGTTTGGTGATAAAGCACACGCATACAAAGGTGTTGCTCATGGTCAACAGGATATTGCATGGTGGTATGGTGCTGCTAAGGTATACCAGAAGATCAACATATTGGAAAGTCAAGCCATTGCGCTAAAACATGGAAAGGAGCTTCATAATCTCTTAGAAGCAAAGGGAAGAAAAAATATTGCTGGTATTATAGGAAGTATTGTGGGTATCGTAGCGGTGCTCATGTTTGGTGCTGCCCTGTGGAAAAAGAAACGAGAAAACCGCCAGCAGTGAAAAATGTTATTATATTTTAACGAGTAGAAATAAAAAAGGCATCTTTTAAAAGATGCCTTTTTTATTTCATAAATAAGTGTAAATTTAAGACAGGTGCTGGAGAAAGGTATGTTAAATGATATAAGAGAGTATATCCTGAGCTCCTTACAGTTTGGAGCTTTTTCTTATGATTTTAAAAATGAAAGTGATGCCTATAAGGGTTCCAAAGTTGTGGTTATAGGAGTTCCTTTTGATGGAACAGCTACCTATCAATCAGGAACCAAAATGGGTCCCAACGCAATATTAAATGCATCAGTTAACATAGAACCTTATGATGAAGAATTAGGTGATATCTATACTTTGGGAATTTTCACAGCCGGGACACTTAAGATCGAGGAAATACATACAGACCCTAAGAAAGTAATTGATTTACTGTATTGTGCTAGTAAAGGTATTGTAAAAGACGATAAATTTCTTGTTACATTAGGTGGTGAACATTCTCTATCGCAAGGGGTAATAAAAGCCTATAAAGAGAAATACAAGAAGCTGTCCATACTTCAATTAGATGCACATCTTGATTTAATGGAACAATTTGGTGGAACCCGATATAGTCACGCAAGCGTATCGAGAAGGGTCGTTAATGACTTAAAATGCAAAGTGACCAGTTTCGGCGTACGGGTAGTATCAAAAGAAGAGCTGGAATTCGTAAAAAAGAAAAAGAATTCCATATCAGTGTTTTATGCAAAAGATATTCATGATAATGATGATTGGCACGACCAGGCCATTGAAACCTTAGATGATTACGTATATATTACGTTAGATGTGGATGGGTTAGATGTTTCAATTATGCCTGCTACTGGTACACCTGTGCCGGGTGGTTTAGGATGGTATCGGACGATGGACTTTTTACGTAAAGTATATAAGGAACGGAAAGTAGTTGGCTTAGATGTGGTAGAATTGAAACCTAATCCGGGAAATGAGGCCCCAAATTTTCTTACTGCAAATCTTGTGTATAAAAATATAGGATTTTATAAGAGGTATACGCTGTCGGACTAGTATTGTACCTATTGACGAATTCGACTTAACAAACTTCCGGGGATTGCTTCACTTGTATTCATCTGTCAGATGTTTGAGCAGTCAATGCAGAGAGATTTTTTTAAAAAAAAGCGATAATGTTCTGCACTCTGCAAAAAAACCGACAAAAATAAGATATGTTATTATGAGGAAAACCAGTTGTTTGAGTAAAAAAATAATAAAGGAAGAAATCTATGTTACGAAGAAAAATAATTACGAAAAACGTAAGTGTAATGTTTTTATTGATATTTTGCATTGTGGCGGGTTGTGGTAATAAAGCAGATTCTTATAATAAAAAAGGGATTTCTTTTTATAACCAGGGGAAGTACACTGAAGCAATTGGGGAATTTAAAAAGGCATTGGAACTGAATCCAAACCATTATGATGCCCATTTTCATTTGGGAATTGTTTATTATGCAAAGGGTATGATTGATGAATCGATAACAGAATTAAAAAGGGCAATTGAAGTAGCACCTGACGAACCAAAAGCACATTATAATATTGCTTTTGCTTATGTGGCCAAAGAGAATGTTGAGGAAGCGCTTTCTGAATATCAGAAAGCGATTAACCTGTTCGCAGCAAGAAAGGATAAAAAAGAGGCAGAAGCTTATCTTTATATGGCCGTTGCTTATAGTTTGATCGAAAAACAGGATGAAGCGTTTGCGGCGTGCAGGAAAGCAATAGAAATTAATCCGGAATTGGAAGATGCACATTATTTCTTAGGGGTTTGTTACTACAAAAAGAATATGATTGACGAGGCTATTGAAAAGTTTAAAAAAGTTATTCAGTTGAATCCAAAATCTGAAAAGGCACATAATCTTCTTTTTACTATTTACGATAAAATCGGAAAAGTTGAAGAGGCTATAGAAGAAGACCGTATATTAAAACAGATAGAGAAGGAACGCATGGAACAACGATGAATATTCCGAAGAGAATGGCTAGGAATATGATTTGAAATTGCTTAAAGAAAGTCATACAGAAGCCTATCATCTCAGCAAGCAACGCTGAGGTATCAAATGTTACACAGAAAAATGAAAATGGAGGACGGAGGACGTGGAAAAAGATGTTGCAAAAATAGTGATCAATGAAGGGCTGATTCGGAATCGGATCCTTGAATTATCGAAGACGTTGATTCATGATTATAAGGACAAGGAGTGGACAATTATTGCAATTCTTAATGGAAGTCTCGTGTTTCTTGCTGACTTGATTCGTCTGATTCCTGTTCCTATCAGATTGGACACCATCGATGCTGTTACGTATGGTGAGTCGACCTTTCCACAGGGAGAGACCAAGGTCATACGTCAGTTCAAAATTGACATAAAAGATAAACATGTATTAGTTGTGGATGATATTGTTGACACTGGAAGTACCTTGAAAAGGGTGTTGGAAGATATCAAAAGATACAACCCCATGACTCTCAAGAGTTGTGTTCTTTTGAATCGGATAAGCAGGAGGAGATATAATGTTTGTCCCGAATATTGTGGTTTTGATATTGGAGATGACTATGTTGTCGGTTATGGGCTGGATTACAATAATAAGTATCGAAATCTGCCATTTATAGCGGTGCTTAAGGATGAATGTTACCGTCAAGAAAACTTTATTCATTAGTACGGCACAGCCGCAACTAAAAGAGAGGTAAATATTCTTTGAAGGCGATTTTTGTCCATTTAAAAGGAAGTCATCGGGGGAATACAGAAGTATTTGCTTCTAAGAAGATATCCATCGGTACCGATGCTTCAGCAGACCTTCATTTCGATCCGACGGTTGATGAAAATACGTCCAGCTATCATGCCGAGATACAGTTAAAAGAATGTGATTATGTACTGAGAGATAAAGGAAGCACGAAAGGGACACTCGTAAATAATAGGCTGGTTAACGAAATCGTGCTCAAAGACGGTGATTTGATAGAGTTCGGTGCTGGCGGTCCCAAAGTTCGATTTCGAGTCAAAACAGACGAAGCGGAGGTATGTAAACCCTGGACAGAGATGATAGAAGACTCTTTGGGTATGGCACGTACATCTCAAAGTGGGCGGATTACTACAGCGACGGCATTCTTTCGGCAGCTTCTGTGGGAGGCCTTTACCCAGTCGTCCCATACCTTTAAAGTGGGGGCTTCATTTGTTCTTTTTCTTATATGTAGTGGTCTTATATTGTATTTTTATATACAATATGTTAGGTTGTCAAAAACTGCCGAAAAGGTGCGTCTTCTCGAAATTGAAAAAACCGTTGCTGAAAATATAATTAAGAAATATAGTAGTGGGGTTTGCCTGATCCAGGGGGCCTTTTATTTCTTCGACGAAGAGACAGGTGAACCGCTCATGATGATGGGTAAGGGACAGCGGGGGATCCACGAATATACAGGTACGGGGTTTCTGGTGAGTTCTGACGGTCTGATCCTGACAAACCGTCATATTGCTGAGCCATGGTGGGAAATGGAGATGTCTCCTTATATTCATATAGAACCCACAATTAAACCCCGATTTGAAGTATTTCTGGCGTTTTTTCCGGGTATTAAAGAACCGTTTGCTTTAAAGACAGAGAAGATTTCTGATGAGGCAGATGTGGCGCTGCTTCGCATAGATATGCGTGGTGCTAAGATATCCGCCCTCGAATTGGACATTACAGGCAAAGGGGCGGTCGTGGGTGAGCCTATGATATTGTTAGGTTATCCGGCCGGTGTGAATGCCATTTTTGCGAAGACCGACCCAGAGTTAGTAAAACAACTTTTTAATTTGCCTTTTATCCCATTGGTACAAGAACTGTCAAATTGGGGGTTAATAAGACCGCTTACGACACAAGGTCACTTAAGCGACATTATGTATAACAGAATTGTCTACGATGCTCAAACAACTGCTGGTGGTAGTGGAGGCCCTATTTTTAATAATAAAGGGAAAGTAATTGGGATTAGTTACGGAATCTTTCCAGGCTTTCGGGGTTCTAATTTTGGTGTTCCGATAAGTTATGGTGTAGATCTGATTAAGGCAACGTCTATGGTGAACAGGATAAATGAGGGAAAATAAAAGTGTGGGTAAAGGAAGATTTATGAAAAGCAGAGGAAAGGGAATTTATTATATAATTCTATGCATGTTTGTATCTGGTATGCTTTGCAACTCATTACGTGCACACTCTGACGGCGCACCATTGGTCTGCCTCGGTAGTGGGTTCGACAGATATAGTTGGCGTTTTGCTGCTCCCGGTACGTTTACCTGTGGCAATTTAGGATGTCACTATCAATATCCTATTGGTTCGGGTAAGGGTAAGTTTATGCTGTTTGTGCTTGAAAAGTGTGAACCCGGAGAAATTGTGGATATCCTGGTGTCATTTAAACAGACGGATACGGATTTTCATGGTTTTCAAATTACTGCACATGATAATTATTTGGGTAATCGATTGGTTGGCACTTTCATTAATGTCGGAGAAGATGAAGATACACAGGTAGAAGCCGGTGGACGTTTTGCGACTCATACAAAAAAGGGGACAAGCCAGAAATTTTGGCACGTAAAATGGCAGGCGCCGCCGGCAGATTTTTTCGTGTCCAACCCTGTACGGTTTTATGCAATGGGAGTCGAGTCCGACAATGATGGCACTCCGATGGGTGACTATATTTACAAGGCAACGAGGCTCATTGTTGTGGAGCCAAAGAAGGTGAAAAAAGAACACGTCCGTGTTCTTAAAAAGGAGTGATTCTATGAAATTTAAAAATTTGTTCTTAGGATTAATGCTTATTCTCGGCTTATCCCAAATAGCCAGTGCCTCCCAGCTTGATTTTTCATGGAATGCACCGAAAACGTACGTGCATAATAAAGGAACTGCTGGAGAGGTTACCTATATCGTATGGTTCTACAATCTGGGGAATACCATAGAAAAACCTATATTGGTTCCCATCGAAATATTGTTGACTACGGATACCGGAGAAAAATATCTCGATGCTTATTACCCGGAAATTATGGAACATGTGGCTAAACTGGATGACGATTATAAAGAAGGCAAGAAATATCAGTATGCTGCTATTGCAAAGGGAGAGTTGGCTCCCAGGACAACAAAGCATTGTGTGGCAATGTTCGAAGATGTGGACCCCAAGGTAAAGCGTCTGGATATATTTGTGACGGGCATATCACATTTCTTCTTCTGGCGGTGGAGGATGGTGGATTATTCCTACAAAATAACCTACGAAAAAGAACAAGACTACTGGAAATTGATCGAGCATGGAATGACCAAGGATGCATCGCATCGTTCATATGAATTTGAAACGAGGGGTTGGTGATTAAATTGATAAATTTTAATAGTTATAAAGATGGCAGAAAATGAGGTTCCAAAACTTACTGAGATAGTAGTTACAGATGCCTATTCACCCCCACAAATCGCTTCCCGAATTGACAATGTGGCATTAGTAAAGGCGAGATTAAGTCTTTCCCAGACCTTTATGCTTAGCATTCTGGCTGGAGCCTATCTTGGTCTCGGAGCACAATTTGCCACTTTAGTGATAAGTGATTCTACCTTGCACATCGGGCTTACCTCTCTTATTGAAGGTGTCGTATATTCTCTGGGATTCATATTGGCTGTAGTCGGTGGCGCTGAAGTATTTACGGGTAACTGCTTAATAATCATGGGGTATGTGAGTAAAAGGATTACGACGCGTGAATTGCTCAATAACTGGATCATCTCATATACTGGTAATTTCATAGGTAGCCTCACAATGGTCTGCTGGATGTACAAATCGCAGCAGTGGGAATTTTTCGACCACATGGTTGGAGCAAAGGCCTTGCTTACTGCTCATAAAAAGGTCAGCCTGCCTTTTATGGCTGCCTTTGCCAGAGGGGTTCTTTGTAATGCGTTAATATGCCTCGCTGTCTGGTTATGCTTTAGCGGCAGGAGTGTGGCAGATAAGGTTATTTCTATCATATTTCCCATAGGTGGTTTCGTTGCCAGTGGGTTTGAACAATGTGTTTCTAACATGTATTTCATTCCGATAGGAATCGTATTACGGAAAAATGAAGCAATTATCGCAGCATCAGAAAAAATGGCCGGAAAACCATTAGACCTTTCTCTGCTTACCTGGAAGGGATTTTTAATACACAATCTTATACCCGTTACCTTAGGAAATATTGTAGGTGGAGTTATTTTGGTTGGTATAGTTTTCTGGTTTGTTTACCTACGACCGAATATTAGTCTATCAGTGAATGTAAAATGGGATTTTTGGCACAAATAAAAAAGCTATCAGTATATTCTAAGGCCGCCGTAAATATCTTTCTTTAATGGAGACTATGTTTTGTCACGCTATTGCTATCGTAGTTTGCTACCCAAACGTTTGCTCCATCAAATGCGAGTCCTCTTGGATTAAAGCCCACGTTATAAGTGCCAAGTAATGCCCCATCGCTCGTCCTCAGTTCCGTTATGTTGTTACTCCCGGAATTCGTTACCCAGATATGGGCTCCATCAAAGGCTACTCCGATGGGATAAAAGCCTACGGTATAATTGCCCAGCACGGTTCCATCGTTTGTCCGTAGCTTTGTTACTTTACCACTGCCGTAATCCGCAACCCAAATATTGGTTCCATCAAAAGCTACCCATTCCGGCATCCAGTCTACAGCATAAGTGCCAAGTACAGTTCCATCACTTGCCCGAAGCTTTGTAATGTTATTCGTGTTTGAATTTGCTACCCAGATATTAGTTCCATCAAATGCGACTCCTCTGGGGTTTAAGCCAACGGCATAAGTGCCAAGTACAGTTCCATCACTTGCCCGTAACTTTGTTACGGTACCACTGCCAGAATTCGAAACCCAGATGTTTGCTCCATCAAAGGCCATTAATTGCGGAGTCCATCCAACGGCATACGTACCAAGTACAGTTCCATCGCTCGCCCGTAGCTTTGTTACACTGTTACTATTGGTATTTGTCACCCAGATATTAGCCCCGTCAAAGACTACCCCCCTGGGATTAAAGCCAACGGCATAAGTACCGAGCGGAGTTCCGTCGCTGGCCCTCAGCTTCGTTACGCTGCCGTTGCCATTATTTGCTACCCAGATATTAGCTCCGTCAAAGGCTACTCCACATGGGTAAGTACCCACCGGAAAGGTAGACATATCTTGTGCTTCTTCGTGCCAGCATGGGATGATCGTGTGTAATACGCTAAATCGCTGGTTTTCGATTATTTGATTATTGTTCATGCCCTGCAATCCTGATAAAGCTTGCAGTCTTTTTAAAACCACAATTTTCATGTCATCATGAGTTTTTAAGATTTGGGAATTTACAGACACTTCCTTTTTTGGAGCAAAATTTTTCATTGATTTTTGAGAGGAAACGATTCCAAACGTGGTTATAAGTTTTTTGTCTGAGTTTCCCGAAGATGTATTTGTGATGAATGCGATTAACGCAAGGCTAATGATAATACCCGGAACAGTTTTGAAATTTTTCATGGCTTTATTCTCCATAGATATAAAACGGCAAATATTGCAGGCTAAACTCCTATTCCTCGTTTATAGATATTCCATAAAGGCGCATGTACTTTTTGGGGTACAAAGTTAAAATTTTTGTAAGACCACACTGTTACCGTTGATTGGATTAGTCCCAAAAAGGCTATGGCGGATATCTTGGGATTGATATCATTTTTTACAAGTCCTAATTTTATAGCAACCGAAAGTATCTTTTGTATCTTCTGTAAATATTTTTGGATGAGCTTCGATATTTTTTGACGTATAAAAGGGTCGCTGAACTGCATAACTCCCATAATTACGATAAATGATGTCTCACGACGTTCCCGTGCATAGGTAAGGTGAGCTAATAATATTCTTTAGATTTTGAATAGGATCTTTATTTGTCATTGCCTCGTTTAAAGCCTTCATGAGGGTCTCTTCAATAGTATCAATTAATAAACTCAAAATATCTTGCTTGCTTTTAAAATGGCGATAGATAGCTGTTTTCGTGATGCCAATCCCGCTTGCGATCTCGCTTATGGTGACATGCTCAATACCTTTGGAAGAAATTATACTCCGTATAATTTCAATAATTTGCAGCCTCCTGATTTTTGTTCGCTTCCTAATTTGCATAATATCTCCTGTATAAGAAATGTAAAATTTCTTTATTCAAAGTATACCTCATAGATTATAATAATGCAATAGTAAGTTTACGATTGTTAACATAACAGGGCAATTATGCATGTAGCATGAATAAATAAGAGTTGATAAGGATAGTACCAACCATGCAATGCTATTAAGGAAAGAGGGAGGTTGATAAGAATGCTGGCCGCTGATTTTACAGACGAGGAAAAAGATCGATTAAAAAATATCAGAATAGGCGCGTTATTTACTTTTATAGCTGTTATTTCGAGATTTATTGTGGGCGATATTATTAGGCCCCTTATACTTTTTGATGTTATTCAGCCTGGCGGGCATGGTCATTATTGATACGAATTTCATGTGCTAAATTTACCCGACATGTGTGGAGACACTATAACCATTATTTTGTTCGGATCGGCGCTTATGTTTATGACGTCATCAAGGAGTAAGAATGCTATCAGAGGTATGATGTATGCTTCCTGCGATGCAAACAATGAATCCCATGATTCTATCAGGCAAACAAGAGATTATATCTTACAAATGAGGAATATTTTTTATGTGGCGGTAATTGGATTTGGGATGTACTTTTTCTCAAAATATGTCTTTACGACAGGATTAGAATTATTTTTCTCTGAAGAGGCAGAATCAGAGGGTCTACCATTTATTTTTAATATTTTAAATAGTGCAATTAGGCTTTGTGCATCACTTGCTTTTGTTTATGCATATTGCAAGTATCTTAACGTTCACAGGCACATAAAGATTATGTTGTACGTGTTCTTTTTTTTAAGAAATCTTCTCCTTACCAATATATTAGAGTTGGTTCATGAGTATGATGTAGAATTAGTTGCCCCTGTTTTAGATGCTTTATTACCGTGCATCCTTGTTTATTCAGTATTCACTCATATTTCTACCTCAAAGAATAACAAAAAACAGAAGCAACGTTTTGCTCAATAGCAAAAATTAAGGATATAATATTACTTATAAGCTGAAAACTGGAATCAATCATCTGACTTTTAATGGTAATTACGACATCAGATATTCTTATAATCGTGTTACTGGTATTTTTGATATTTATTTTACGATAAAGTTTCGGAGGTAACTGTTTTATTAAAGTAATAAAGCAGTTCATGCTTTATTGTATACAAGTGAGCTTTGTACATACGATTATTTTAAGTTGTGTGATGGAAAATAATATTATAGAATAACGACATATAAATTTGGAAATAATCTTTTATAAAATGGAATGACATATAATTTATGAAAAGAAGATTAGCAGAAGAAACAGTTATCTTTATCAGCGTTCTTAAATGGGTTATTCTGGCCACAATCATTGGAGCGATTGTTGGTTTGTCAACAACAGCTTTTCTAAAGGCATTGAGCTGGGGTGAAGAATTTAGCGGCAGATATTCACAATATTTTTTCCATAACGATTCATATTTTTTCTTTTTACTGCCCATAGCATTATTTGTAAGCATAGTAATGACAAAATATTTAGCTCCAGACGCTGAAGGACATGGAACAGATAAGATCATTGAAGCAATTCACAAACGCTCGGGCAAGATAAAAGCGATCGTTGTTCCTGTAAAGCTTGTTGCTACGATAATAACCCTGGTTACTGGTGGTTCTGCAGGGAAAGAGGGGCCATGCGCTCAAATAGGAGCCGGGCTTTCATCTGTTTTTGCAAGCCTGCTCAGGGTTGATGATCGTGACCGTAAAAAGCTGGTAATATGTGGTATCAGCGCTGGATTCGCTTCTGTTTTCGGCACACCAATAGCAGGCGCTATTTTCGGACTCGAAGTGCTTTTTGTGGGAAGTATATTGTATGATGTCCTTTTGCCATCCTTTGTTGCAGGAATTACGGGCTATCGGGTGGCCTGGCTACTTGGCAGTAAACATTTTCACCGCAACCTAAATTTTGTTCCTAGTTTCAACGAGTATCTCTTTTTGCAGGTAATTCTTGCCGGAATTTTCTTCGGTTTGTGTTCCTTTTTGCTTATAGAAGTATTAAGGTCGGGGGAAAAATTATCTGAGAAAATACGGATATGGAAGCCATTAAAGGGTCTCATCGGCGGTTCTGTCCTCATTATTTTAACTCTTGTATTCTCAGATAGATATCTTGGGCTTGGGGGTGACACCATTAGGGCTTCTTTGCTAGGCCGAAGTGTTCCATGGAATGCCTTCTTACTAAAAATTGTTTTTACCTGTATAACACTAAGCTTTGGAGGGAGCGGAGGGATTGTAACACCGATATTTTTTATTGGAGCAACTTCCGGGAGCTTCTTTGCAGATTTGTTGGGAGCGGACAAGGCCACTTTTTCTGCACTTGGCTTAGTGAGCCTTCTGGCTGGGGCTGCTAACACACCTATTGCAGCAAGTATTATGGCATTAGAGTTGTTTGGTCCGAAGTTGGGACCTTACGCTACCATAGCATGCATTGTTAGTTTCCTTATGACTGGACATAGAAGTGTCTACCCATCTCAGATGATCGATTTTAGGAAATCTTCATCTATTCGCCTGGAAGGGGGGGAGGAGATTGAAGATGTAAAGGCACATGTTAAACCGAGAAGTAAAAGTTTGTTAGGGATAGGTCTGAGGATTCGTAGTATAATTAAAAATATATTCAAAAAAAGCAAGGGGTAGCAGCTTTTCATTATCATTTGGGTATTGCATAGACAATATATTTTTTGAATGCAATGAGTTATACTGCCTTTTCTGCAAGGTCAATGGTAATGACATTCGCAGATGCTTCAACGGGAGAACCATTTCTCCCAAGGCAAGTTCCCAGCGATAAAGACCACCAAACGGGCATAAGGGTTAAATACTGAATAATCGATTTAAAATCTGTTCCGGCAAACAACACTTGTGCTGCATTAGTTACCATTTGTAAGTGAAATCATGCCTTCTGAAAGCTTCGAAACTAACCTTGCCTTAACGACACCGCTTACAATGATGAACAGACCAATAAAGAAAAGAGTGTTGTCCATTTCAGTTCTCTAGGCACATGGTGTGGGTCTTCTTTTGATAGAGGAATTATTGGGAAGGCCAACTCAAATCAATGATAAAAGCAAATTTTTCATAAATTTATGGTTCGACCAGATACAACTTTACAATATTGGTGTCTACCTGCTGATGAAGTGTTAAGGACTCTGGAAAGTTGCCATAAAGGTCTCAGCGTATCAGATGCTGCAGAACGATTGCAATATTTTGGTCGCAATACCATCAGCGGCCGTCAGCAAGGCAAGTTCCTACGGCTATTTTTGAATAGATTCCTCAATCCGCTCGTTCTTATTTTGATATGTGCAGCATCTATCGCTGTGGTGCTGCATGATTGGCTGGACGCAACGATTGTACTGGCTATTGTTTTTATAAGTAACGTGTTGAGCTTCATGCAGGAACGCCATGCTTCAAATGCCGTTGAAAAGCTCCGCAGGCGGGTGTCTGCAAAGACAACGGTAATACGTGATGGTCAAATGCAAATTGTCCTTAGCGAAGATGTTGTTCCAGGTGATATTGTCCAGCTTACTGCTGGTAGCCTGGTTCCGGCAGATGGGATTCTGCTTGAAGCAAGGGATTTTTTTGTTTCACAGGCAATATTAACCGGTGAAACGTTTCCCGTTGAAAAGCAACCTGGTCTCGTATCGGAAGATGCGGGTCTTGCAGAACGAAGCAACTGTGTGTTCATGGGGACGACAGTCCGTAGCGGTATGGCAACCGCTTTGATCGTGCATACCGCCAATAATACGGTGTATGGGCAGATATCAAAAAAACTCATGTTGGGTCGGCCGGAAACAGAGTTTGAGCGCGGAATTAAACATCTTGGCAGTTTGCTAATTAAAATCATGGTTATAATAGTAGTTGCTGTTCTGTCGACAAATATCGTGCTGCGTCACCCCGCGATCGAGATGCTTCTCTTCGCCATGGCCCTGGCAGTTGGTTTAACACCGGAGTTACTCCCCGCAATTTTTACTATTACGCTAGCCCGTGGTGCTAAAGATATGGCTCAACGAGGCGTGATCGTGAAACGATTGAATGCCATAGAGAACCTGGGAAGTATGGATGTGCTTTGCACAGACAAGACTGGTACATTAACTGAGGGGGTTGTGCAACTGGACGATACCCTGGATTTTAAAGGGGTTTCTTCGGACACCGTACTACATCTGGCCTACCTGAACTCCCGTTTGCAGACTGGTTTGGATAATCCCTTGGATACAGCAGTTATTCGACGTGCCGAGGCTTCTGACATAAACATTTTGGACTATCATAAACTCGATGAAATACCCTATGACTTCGTTCGGAAACGACTGAGTGTCGTGGTTTGCAAAGGACAGGATTCGCAGCCCTTATTAATTACGAAAGGCGCCTTGCAGGACGTATTGGAAGTATGTGACTGTATTCAAAATGGTGATAACGTCGAAGTGCTTGATGATGACACTCGTTCTCATATTTTTCATCAGTTTTCTGATTGGAGTCAACAGGGTTACCGTGTCCTGGGTATTGCACAAAAATCTTTGCAGCAAAAAGCAGTGTACGGGCACGCTGATGAGCAGGCGATGGTGTTTATGGGTTTTCTCCGGTTTTTCGACCCGCCTGAGCCTGGAGTGCGACAGACATTAGATGGCCTGCGCCGTTTAGGGGTGGATCTTAAAATTATTACCGGCGATAATCGTCTTGTTGCACGTCATGTGGCAGAATCGGTTGGTATGGATGTTGGTCGTATCGTGACCGGGAAAGAATTGTCAGCAATGAAGGACGAGGCCCTGTGGCAGCTGGCACCACGGGTGACGCTGTTTGCCGAAGTAGACCCCAATCAGAAGGAACGCATTATACTTGCTTTACAGAAAGCGGGACATGTAGTGGGATATCTGGGGGACGGTATTAATGACGCACCCGCATTATTCGCAGCAGATGTTGGTATCTCGGTTGACAGGGCCGTTGACGTAGCCAAAGAGTCAGCGGATTTCGTGCTGCTGGAGCACGATCTCGAGGTGCTTCGTCAGGGTATTGATGAGGGCAGGCGAACATTCGCCAATACACTAAAATACATATTCATCACTACCAGTGCCAATTTCGGCAATATGGTAAGTATGGCGCTGGCCTCTCTGGTTTTGCCTTTTTTACCGCTTCTGGCAAAACAAATTTTGCTGAATAATTTCTTGTCTGATATTCCGGCATTGGGTATTGCCGGTGACAATGTGGATCGTGAGTGGGAAAGTACTCCACATCGGTGGAATATCCGGATGATTCGCAATTTTATGATTACGTTTGGCCTGGTAAGCAGTGTTTTTGATTTCCTTACATTCTGGGCATTGTTATATCTGGTTGGTAAAGCGCCCGAGTTGTTTCGCACGGGATGGTTTGTTGAGTCGCTCCTCACCGAGTTGTTGGTTACTCTGGTTGTGCGCACGTATAAGCCATTCTATAAAAGCCGTCCTGGGCGCTTTCTTTTCTCTGCAACGCTGGCGGTCATGATTATCACGGTCTTATTACCTTTTCTGCCAGTCGGTACCCTTTTTGGGTTCGTGGCATTACCGGTAAAAGTGATGATGATACTTATCGGAATCACGGCGCTCTACTTGATAGTTTCAGAGGCGATGAAACGCATATTTTATCGATATATTAGCTGACATGGTTTCTTTTATGCCACAATCAAACGATAAACAGAGTGAAAATGTCCCGTTAAAATCCACTCTCATTACTCGCAGACTCAGGGTATGGTTTTTAAGCCTGATTTTTCTTGCAGGGTTGGTTGTATTTGTTACCCACTTCAGCGAATTAGAACACTTTGCCCAGCTTTTGCGCCAGGCAAAACCATTATGGGTGATTGCCGGTCTTCTTCTTCAATCGACAACATACTTCAGTGCCGCTGCCGTCTGGCATCAAACGCTAAGATATGCTGGTGTACGTTACTCAATAGTGTCGCTTGTTCCTTTAGGTGTAGCGAAACTTTTTTCAGACCAGGCATTACCCAGTGGTGGTATGAGCGGAACGGTATTTCTGGTTGCATCATTGAATCGTCGTGGTATATCCAAACCGCTCTGCATGGCCATTCTTCTGGTCAGCCTGGTAGCATATTACCTGGCTTACCTTCTTGCAGCGTTTGCGAGTATAGCGCTGTTGTGGTTTTATCATGACTTACACGTGTGGATCGTGGCTGTTACAGCCGTATTCTGCATTGTTGCGGTGGCAATTCCCGCAGGAACTCTGTGGCTGAGGCGCCGTGAAAAGCAACCGCTTCCGGGAATTTTGATGCGCATTCCGGGCTTAACCTTTTTGTTAAACGCCCTTGGTGATGCACCGGGTTACCTGCTGAAAAGCCCTGCGCTGTTTATGAAAACAACTTTACTTCAAGGGACTATTTTCTTACTGGATGCTTATACCCTGAATGTAATGCTGTATGCCATTGGGCACGAGGCCTCGTTTCTGGTGGTATTTCCGAGTTTTGTGGTTGCTTCGATGGTTGCAACGCTCGGTCCGGTTCCTCTTGGGCTGGGAACCTTCGAGGCAACGTGTGTTGCAATGCTCAGCATGCTTGGCATCACATTAGAGGCGGCATTTACGGCGACGTTATTGTTGAGGGGGTTCACACTCTGGATGCCCATGTTTCCCGGTTTGTGGCTGGCAAAGCGGGAACTGCGATAAAATACCTGCTTTAGAATTGGCATGAAACTTTGACATACATCTCAACAGAAAAATATTTGAAAGCCAACGTTCTTATGATAAGATTGTGTCTATGAATGGTGTTATAATTGCTATCCACGGAGATGTTGTTGAGATTGAGTTCAGCGGAGGACTTCCCAGTATCAACGATTCCCTCGTTGTAAAGAAAACGGACGGAACAAACATCATCCTCGAGGTCCATGACCATATAAGCAGCACAGTTGTAAAAGCTATTGCGCTTGGATTCACGCAGGGTCTGAAAAGAGGCATGCCTGTTATCCCTTCAGGCAGTTCGCTTAAAATTCCTGCAGGTAAGAATTGCCTGGGAAGGGCATTCAATATCTTTGGTGAACCGATAGACGGTAAGCCTCCACTTGAAAATTATAATCTGATACCTATTCATAAAACGTCTCCTGTTCTTGAAGAACAGATACCTGCTTCAGGCATCCTTGAGACTGGCATAAAGATAATAGACCTCCTATCTCCATTTCCCAGAGGTGGCAAAATTGGTCTCTTTGGAGGCGCCGGAGTTGGAAAGACCGTATTGCTTATGGAATTCATTTACAAAATAGCGAAGGTTTATTCAGGAACATCCATATTTTGCGGCATCGGAGAGAGGGTGAGGGAGGGTCACGAACTCTGGAGAGAGATGGAAAGACAGGATATCATAGGTAACGCAATACTCGTATTTGGCCAGATGTGCGAATCCCCCGGGATACGGTTTAGAACCCCGTTAACAGCAATTGCCCTGGCGGAATTCTTCAGGGATGAAATAGGAAGCGATATCCTTTTCTTAATGGATAATATCTATCGGTTTGTTCAGGCAGGGAACGAGGTTTCCGTCCTCTTAGGAAGGCTTTCCTCACGGGTAGGTTACCAGCCGACCCTCCTTTCTGAGATTGCTGAAGTGGAGGAAAGAATCGTATCAACGCAAAGGGGTTCTATTACTTCTGTGCAGGCAATATATGTGCCGGCTGATGACATAACAGACCCGGCCGTTGCAAATGTCTTTCCCCATCTCGATACGACAGTCGTTCTTTCTCGTGAAATAGCATCCAAAGGGCTTTACCCGGCCATTGATCCCCTGCTTTCAACTTCAAAATTCCTTAGCCCCGAAGATGTCGGAGAAAGACACTATGAAATTTCAAGAAATGTAAAAGAGCACCTTTCGAGGTACAAAGAACTCCTTGATATTATTGCTATGTTGGGTATAGAAGAGCTTTCTCCGGCTGACAGACTTATTGTGAAGAGGGCCAGGAGACTTGAGATGTTCCTTACGCAGCCTTTTTTTCTCACAGAAGAATTTACGGGCAGAAAAGGGAAGCATGTACCGCTCAGTAAGACCCTCGATGGTTGCGAGATGATACTTTCAGGGAAAATGGATGATATGCCGGAGAATGTATTTTTTATGATCGGCGATGTGGGAGAGATAAGGTGAACAATTCATCCTTTAAATTAAATATAGTTACTCCTGCAAAGATCGTGGAAAAAGACATAACATATATCAGATTGAAAGATGAGACAGGTTTTTTCGGTATTTTAAAGGGCCACACGAATTTCTTGACAGTCCTTGTACCCTCCCTGGTTTATTATACAGATATAAACGGCAAAGAAGTTTTCCTTGCTGTTGACGAAGGAATATTGAGCGTGAGAGAAGGAACAGTAACGATAACATCAAGAGAGGTATTTGAAAGCGACGACGCTGAAAAGCTTGCGGAAATCATTGAAAATACCCTTGCCAAAAGGGACAAATCTGAGATGGCTTTTCGTGAGATGTTTGAGGGAATCGAAAGGTCATTTATGGAAAAGACGATAAAATTGGTTAAAGGAAGGATTTGATGGAAAATAAAAAATTCTCCAGGGATATCGGGAAATCTGCAAAGGAACTGCTTAGCGCCCGAAAAGAGAAATCGAATTTCTGGCGTTACGCCAATCTCCTTGGTGTCGGGGGATGGGTTTTTGTTATCCCGGTAGTCGGAGGCGCTTATCTTGGAAGGTATCTGGATAAAAAAATGCACGGAGAAGGTATTTCCTGGACGATAACACTTATTATCATCGGCATAGCCGTTGGTATTTATAATGTCTGGTATTTGTTCATTAGAAAACCTCAGCAATGAAAATATTTAATATTTTCCCCGAAACAATTTTTTCAATTGGCCCCGTTCAGATCACAGACACAGTTATTACCACATGGTTTGTCATGGTTGCCATAATAACAATTTGCTATCTTGCAACGCGGAAACTCTCCATAAGGCCATCTTTTTTTCAGGAGATTTTAGAAGCTATCTATGAGGCCATCGAAAAAACGATAAAAGATATCCTGCCGTTGGATCCACGGTTAGTTGTTCCTGTGCTGGGAACACTATGGTTCCTGATCGGTTTCTCTAATCTGGCTGGTTTAATACCGGGGTTGAAAACCCCTACCGCTGACCTCAATACAACATTCGCATTTGCATTAATATCTTTTTCAATGACCCACGTCGTTGGTATAGCAACACAAGGGCTGAAAGGATATCTCATCCACTATAAAGAGCCAACATGGATATTGCTTCCTTTCCATCTTATAGCAGAGGTCACAAGGACAGTCGCACTTGCCGTTAGGCTCTTTGGGAATATGTTAAGTGGTGATATGATTGCCATAATACTTCTCGGCATAGTCGGATTGCTGGTGCCGATCCCGTTTAGTTTGTTACATATTATCATTGGTCTTATACAGGCGTATATATTTGGTGTTTTAACCTTGGTATTTATAGCAGGTGGCATGAGAACGAAATCCTGAAAGGAGACTTGATATGGATGCTAAAACCGTAGTTATTTCTGTTTCTATAATAGCCGCTGCTCTTGTCATGGCTATTGGTGGATATGGTCCGGCAAGGGCATTGGGAAAGGCGCTTACAGAGGCGCTTGACGCAATAGCAAGGCAACCCGAGGCGTCTGATAAGATTATGAGAGCCCTTTTTGTTGGAATGGCATTGATAGAGTCCATTGCCATATATGCATTTGTTATTGCATTGATAGTCCTTTTTGCAAATCCTCTTATCGGGTATATTTTAAAATGAAATTCAATATCTGGACACTACTATTTCAGATAATAAACTTCATTGTTCTGCTATTTATCCTGAAAAGGATATTGTATAAGCCCGTACGGGAAATCATTGAAAAGCGGAGAGGGCTTATAGCAAAAACTGTCGAGGATGCTGAGAAGACAAAAAAAGAGGCGCAAGGGCTTAAGGAAAAACACGAGGAAGAGTTGAAAAAGTTAAAGGAACTTCAAAATCAGATGCTCGAAAGGGCGAGGGAAGAAGCTCTTAAAGATAGAAATAAGTTACTGAGCGAGGCTGAGAAAGACGCAGTTAAAATAATCGAAAAAGAAAAGGCCTTGTTTGATGCAGAAAAAAGGAGGGTGGAGGCAGAGTTAAAAAATAAAACTCTTGAGATCGCCTCCGTTTTTGCATCAAACCTTTTGGGAGACATTTCAGACGAAGAGCTTCATAAGGCCATATTTAGAAAACTCATGAAAGAGAATGGGAAAATTGTTTCTGATATTTCAAAAATAAAGGCGGAAGGCGAAACATTAAATGTAGATCTTGTAAGCGCATATCCGTTAAAAGCGGATGAAATAAAAATGTTTCAAGAAACTATAGAATCACAACTTGCAAAAAAAGTGAACATCAATATGACCGTTGATAAGGCTCTTATCGCGGGGGTAAGGATAAAGGCCTACGATATGATTTACGATTCCTCGCTGGCAGGCCAGGTAAACGCGCTTGCTTCCAGGCTCAAGGAAATTACTTAGCGCCGCATAGCGCAAACAAAGATTTCCCCTCATTCGCAGGGCTTATTTTTACCCACAAGTCAGAGAAGGGAATTTTGGGGTATTGTGAAAAGATATAAACAGGGTGGCACGGACAAACTTGTTTGTCCGTGATTGCTTGAATGCATATGTGGGTATGGATATACCACACTGACAAACAGAGTTTGTCAGTGCCACCCGGAGAATAAGCTTAAACAGAAAATGGAAAAAGAATTAACGGTTTTTTGGGGAAAAGTAAAGGAAAAAGTCAAAACCAGCAGATTCTCTATCGGGATTACTGAAGAGGGGAAAGTGTTGGCCGTAGGAGACGGCATTGTGCATGTTGCTGGTCTAAGAGATGCAAAACTCTACGAACTTATAAAGTTTGAAAGCGGTGATGAGGGTATAGTGTTTGATCTCGGTGTTGATAGTATTGGTGTAGTGCTGCTTACTGACCGCAATGGAATAATGGCCGGTGACAAAGGATATAAAACCGAACAAATTGCTTCAGTAAGTGTAAGTGAAGGGCTTTTAGGGAGGGTATTGGATGCCCTCGGTAATCCTGTAGATAATGGACCGAAACCAGAGCAAGCTACATCCTGGCCGGTAGAAAGAGAAGCTCCTTCCCTGTCGCAAAGAGACTTTATTACGGAACCTCTTTATACCGGTATAAAAGTCATTGACTCTATGCTTGCCATAGGTAGAGGGCAAAGAGAATTAATCATTGGCGACCCTTCGACAGGTAAGACATCGATAGCTGTGGATACCGTTATCAATCAAAAAAACTCTAATATAATCTCTATTTATGCGATCATAGGGCAGAAGAAGTCGCACGTCTTAAAGATCATTGAAGAAATAAAGAGATACGGTGATTTCTCAAAGATCATATTTGTTATTGCTGATGCATCAAATTCTCCTGGCCTTCAATATATTGCACCTTACAGTGCTACAGCCATTGCAGAGTATTTTCTCGATAAAGGGAAGGATGTACTTGTTGTTTACGACGACCTTACAAAACATGCCGACGCGTATCGTTCATTAAGCCTTTTACTGAAGAGGCCGCCGGGTAGAGAGGCATATCCTGGTGATATATTTTTTATACACTCAAGACTTCTTGAACGATCTGCGAAACTCAATCAAAAGAACGGCGGAGGTTCCATCACTGCCCTCCCGATAGTGGAAACACAGCAGGGCCGGATATCATCCTATATTCCTACAAACCTCATCTCAATAACAGATGGTCAAATATATCTGGATACTTTACTGTTCAACAAAGGTATCCGCCCCGCAGTGGACGTGAGCAAATCTGTGTCGAGGATAGGTGGAAAAGCTCAGGTAGAAGCAATGAAAGCTGTGGCTGAAAGGCTGAAAATAGACTATTCAAGATTCATGGAAGTGGAAGTATTTACCAAATTTGGGGCGCATTTGGAAGAAGAAACCTCAAAACTCATCAGACGCGGTGAACGGTTAAGGGAAATCCTAAAACAGCCACAGTTTCATCCCTTCACACTTGAAGACGAGGTATTAAGTTTCATAATTTTAGAATCAGGCATACTCGATACTGTCGCAATTGCATCGGTTGAAAAAGTTTGCAAGGAAATAATCAATAAGACAAAATCCACATTCCCCGAAATTGTAAGTCGCGTGAATCGAGAGGGTTTGCTGGGGAAAAAGGACTTTGAAACAGTAAAGGATTTCATTGGAAAAGAAAGGGTTTAGACGTGTATTCTTCTCTAGATATTGAAAAAAAGATAAAAGCACTTTATACCATAGATGATATAGTCAGTGCAATGAAAGCATATGCCGGGGTCGCAATAAGAAGGACTGATGATCTCGTACAAAACATAAGAACATACGAAAACAATCTGCTTCTGGCTATGGCCGATATTATAACACATTACCCGGGAATATCATTAAAGGAACAAACCAAAGGGAAAAGAATTCTTGCAGCCTTTGGGTCCTCACAGGGGTTATGCGGTTCTTTTAATGAAAAAATGGTTGATGTTGTTTCCAGGGTAATTACCGGCAATGATATCCTGTTTGTTATAGGGAAGAGATTAAAATCGTCTTTTGAATTAAAACATGTACCTTATGAAGATTACAGCGATTCCGTGGCGAGCATTAACGGAATACGGCCAGCCTTAAAAGAGACTGTTTCGAAAATAATGAATATTTACAAAAAGGAAGAATACTATAAGCTTACTTTCATCTTCACTTATATTTTTGAAAAAAAGGCTGAAATTTCTGTGGAACAAATTCTTCCCCCGGATATTCAAAAAGTGCGTGCTCTAAGTCCAACCAGGATTTCACCTTTCACCTATCTTAAGCCAACGATAATTTTTGAGAAAATCCTGGAAGAATTATTGTTTATCAGCCTTTATAGAGGCTATATGGAGTCACTCAGAAGCGAGAACTGGTATCGATTGAGAAGTATGGAAGGCGCATCGGAAACTCTTAAAAGGCAACTTTCGAATCTTAATTCTATGCAGATGTACACCAGGCAGGAAGAAATTACGGAAGAAATGCTTGAGATACTGGGAAGCGGGATGTTCTTTAAGAAATACTAAGAAAGTCTGTTGCAAAAACCATTTTATTTTTCAAAATAAATATATGTTCTGCTTCCCATCTACCAAGGAGGGACTATGAATTACCCTGATAGACCAATTGCTGCAGAACCCGCTTATCATAATCAAATATTTCTCGACAGTGACGACGGACGACCTCTTCGCATTCTAGCCGAGTACCTTGAGCCTCTTTACCGGCTTCGGCGAGAAGGGATTCATGACACAATTGTTTTTTTCGGATCTGCTAGAATGAAAGAAGACGGGTCGCTCGGACAGTACTACAAAGATGCACGCTTGTTGGCGCGGCTTCTGACCGAATGGTCATGCGGCCTTTCTGGTTCAAGGCGATTTGTGATCTGCTCTGGTGGAGGAGGTGGTATTATGGAGGCGGCGAATCGAGGTGCTGCGGATGCAGGTGGTAGCACTATCGGATTCAATATCGGTTTGCCTCACGAACAGCGCCCTAACCCCTACGTTACCCCATCACTCTTATTTGAGTTTCACTACTTTTTCATGCGCAAACTATGGTTTTCGCATCTGGCGCGAGCGCTCATTGTGTTTCCTGGAGGGTTCGGTACTCTGGACGAGTTTATGGAGATGCTAACACTTGCACAAACGGAAAAGATTGACCGAGAGATTCTCATTCTTCTCTACGGTTCTGAATACTGGAAAGAAGTAATCAATTTCGACTCCCTCGTGAAGCACGGGATGATCGACGCAGAAGATCTGAATCTTATTCATCGTGTGGACAATGTTCAAACTGCCTTTGAATTTCTCAAAAATCGCCTGCCGAAAGAAAAAGAAGTGGTTTACCCTGCGATTGCAAAGGCGAAGTTTTCAAAACCACGAATTGAGGAGGCTACACGATGATAGAACTAGAATTTATAGGCGCAGCGAAGACAGTCACTGGATCTAAACATTTACTACGCACATCGTGCGCATCTGTATTGCTGGACTGTGGTTTGTTCCAAGGCCATCGCAAGGAGGCCGACGAGAAAAATCGAAATTTCTCAATAGATGACAAACAACTCGATGCCATCGTATTATCTCATGCCCATATCGACCATTCGGGCGCTCTGCCATGCATTTTCAAAAATGGCTATCGCGGTCCGATCTATGCAACACCTGCCACTCGCGATCTTTGCTCACCCATGTTGATGGATACAGCATGGATCATGAAGGGTGATGCCGAACACATTCAAAAACTCATCTCGCGCGGTGTTAAGCATCTCGATCCCGTCGAACCTCTTTATGGCGAAAGAGATGTGACCGGCACGCTGTCGCAGTTTATAGGAATTCCCTACCATAGAAACCAGACCATTGCTCCAGGCATTTCATTGTCATTTTTTGATGCTGGCCATGTATTGGGAAGTGCCATATCCGTTCTCGATGTCGAAGACGATGGTCGGAAAGTGCGTCTCGCTTTTACGGGTGACTTAGGCCGCAAGCATCTTCCCATTTTGCGAGATCCAGAAATTCCAGATGGGGTCTCATGTCTCCTGACGGAAAGCACCTATGGAGACAGGCTTCACGATCCTATCGAATTGACGACTGAGGCACTGGCTGAAGTGATCAATCGCACCAGTAAAAGGGGCGGGAAAATTGTCATTCCATCCTTTGCTCTGGAGCGTGCCCAGGAGATCATCTATGCACTCAAGAAACTACATTACCAAAAGCGGATTCCTTCAATTCCGGTGTACATCGATTCTCCTCTCACCGTGAAACTAACGGACGTCTTCAAACTGCACCCGGAGTGTTACGACACGGAGACCTTCGCTCTACTTCATAGTGAGAATTCGCCCTTTGAATTTCCAGGCCTAAAGTATATTTCAAGTGTCGAAGACTCAAAGAGAGTCTCTTCGGCCACCGAGCCCTCCATTGTAATTTCAGCAAGCGGTATGTGCGAAGGTGGAAGAATTCTGCATCATCTCGTTGCCACGATCGAGGACCCCAGGAACACCGTTATTATCGTTGGATATCAGGCAGAACACACCTTAGGGAGAAGATTGGTGGAAAAGCGACCTGAAGTTAAAATTTATGGAGGCATGTGCCGTCTCGAAGCCGAGGTGGTTGTTCTGAACGGTTTCTCTGGCCACGCAGATCAGAATGGATTGCTTCGCTTTGCTGATGCTGTCCGAAGCCAAGGGCATCTAGAGAAAGTCGTTCTTGTGCATGGAGAACCAAATTCTCAGGAGACTTTGAAAACGAAATTTAGTACCCAAGGTTTCCAATCCGTTGAGACTCCAGGGCCTGGAGACGTAATAAAACTATGATTACGGTAAACTTTTTCATCGATGCATTAGCAGATGTTAAGCACAAGCTGGAAGGTGCAGTTGCGAGTTCCGGGGCCATGGCCTTACCATCAATCCATTGAAGGTAAACATGACAGACCAGATTCAAGATAAATTCAAACACATCCCGAACAGAATTTCTGGTCTTGTTAAATTAGCATACAATCTCTGGTGGAGTTGGCATCCCGAAGCAAGAATGCTTTTTAAGATGCTCAATCGTGCTGCCTGGAAGATAAGCATACACAACCCTGTAAAAATGCTTCACGAAGTTGACAAAAAAATTCTAAATGAAGCCGTACGGGATCAAAAGTTTCTCAGACATTACGATGCAGTTATGGCACGATATAAATCCGATATTACTACAAACGGTGGCTGGTTTTCTAGTAATATTTCCGATCCCAACATGTTGCCTATCGCCTATTTTTCTGCTGAATATGGTCTTCACCATTCCCTTCCTTTTTATGCAGGAGGTCTCGGTTTTCTTGCAGGAGACTTTATAAAGGAATGCAGCGATCTTAAAGTGCCTTTGGTAGCGGTTGGGTTTATGTATCCCGGCGGATATTTGAAGCAACGAATTAAACCTGACGGATGGCAGGAAAACGAAAGTGAAATACTTGACAGGGAAAATGCCCCAGTTTGCCGTGTATTCGATAGCAAAGGAAATCGTTTGGTAGTTAAAGTACCTTTTATCGACCCTCCCATATATATTGAAGTATGGAAGGTTCAGATCGGCAAGGTATCCCTGTATCTGATAGATACGGATATAGACATGAATGACCCATGGAATCGCAATATATCAGACCATTTATACAGCGGGGGGCAGGAGCATCGCTTAAGACAGGAAATTGTCCTGGGGATAGGCGGTGCACAGGTGCTCAATACCCTTGGCATAAAACACTCCGTCCTTCATTTAAACGAAGGTCATCCGGCCTTTGCCATCCTTGAAAGAATCAGAGAAAGGGTTGAAGACGGCATGAAATACCAGGAAGCCCTTGATCAGGTGAAGGCAACGACTGTATTTACCACCCACACCCCGGTACCGGCCGGTCATGACGTGTTCCCCTTCCCGTTGATGGAAAAGTATTTTAGCGCCTATGGGCCTGTGTCTGGATTAGATCGTGATACCTTTTTCAACCTGGGAATTAATCCGGAAGCGCCAAATGCAGGATTTAATATGACCGCATTCGCGCTCAGGATGTCCGCCTATCACAACGGCGTAAGTAAAAAACATGGAGAAATTGCAAAACAGATGTGGAAATCTCTCTGGCCAGATATTCCGGAAGAAAAAACACCCATTGATCACATTACGAATGGAATTCACATCCCAACCTGGATTGAGCCGAAAATGCAACTCCTTTTCAACAAATATTTGGGACCCAACTGGTTAGCAGACCATGACGACCGAGATATCTGGAAACTCATCTATGACATCCCGGATGAAGAACTATGGAATATCCATTCCTGGTTAAAGATGAAATTAATAATAAACATCCGGGAAAGGGCAAGAAGAAGATGGCACAATGGCAAGGCAGACACACAGATAATTATTGCTTCGGGAGTACTCCTTGACCCCAATGTATTGACACTGGGTTTTGCCAGAAGATTTGCTACATATAAGAGAGCTACATTGATTTTGCAAAATGTTGAGCGCCTCAAGAATATGCTTAATGATCCCTGGAAACCCGTACAGATTATCTTTGCGGGAAAGGCCCATCCCGATGACAACCCTGGGAAACAACTCTTGCAACAAATATTTAATGCAGCAAAGAACCCATCTTTTGGTGGTCGAATAGTTTTTGTTGAGGACTACGATGAACAATTAGCACAATATCTTGTGCATGGTGTTGATGTATGGCTGAACAATCCTCTTCCCCCTCTTGAAGCGTCTGGTACGAGTGGAATGAAGGCGTCTCTGAACGGTGTTCCCCATCTGAGCATTCTCGACGGTTGGTGGTCAGAAGGGTTCAATGGTAAAAATGGCTGGGGCTTTGGTGATGGTGTTGATAATGGGGAAAACAGGGATGCCACCGATTCCGATGCCTTGTATACACTCTTAGAGAATGAAATAATCCCAACCTATTATCGTGTTGATGATGAGGGAGTGCCTCGTGAATGGGTTAAGGTTATGAAAGAAGCGATAGAAAGCAATTCTCCCCTATTCAGCGCTCGGAGAATGGTAAAGGAATATGCGATAAAGTTTTATCAAAACGCATTGAAATCGGCCTAAATGACTCTATTGATTAAGTCCCCCAAACACTCATTTTTGAAGAATATCGATTTTGTACCCCACTGATAAAACGACACTTTTTAATCTTCTGGACAAGGTTAAAACAAAAGGCACCATAATTACCATTTCCTTCTGTTTCCTATTGATTATGGCTTGTTACGCCAATACCTTTGGTATGGCTACAATCAGTGGCGCATTCTTAGCCGGCATGCATCTCACGAGAACGAAACAATTGGAATTAATCGATGAAAAGACAAAACCGCTCGTAGAAATACTAATACCTATATTTTTTGTTGTAGTTAGTGCTAGTATCGATTTAAGAGCGCTCAACCCTTTCAATCTGGAAAACAAATCTACTTTTGATACGGAGTAATGGAGCAATGGAGTATTGGAATTGCCTCTTTTGATGAAAAAGCGGCAGAAGCGTATGGATTAATCCGTTCACACCTTGAGAAGAGTGGTAAACCTATCGGCTCGCTGGATACATTAATAGGGACGCATGCCCTGTGTCCCGGCGTTACCCTTGTTGCTAACAATATCAGAGAATTTAAACGAATAAAAAACCTGAAGGTTGTTGACTGGGCTGCCTGAGAGGCGCGTTTACTACGGCCCAACCCAACGGGCATTCGAAGCGCTCACCACCAACCCTGAAAAACAGGCGGCTCTGCGTCGTGATTTATAGTGTTATTTTCAAATCCAAAAAGATAGAAATTTTATCAATAAGGTTGAAGGATAGACCACACAAAGACTTTAACCTCACAGGAGAAATTTTATGCAATTAAAGTCTATAGGTTATATCAAAAGTCCCATAGAACAACCCAAATTTGGCGGTTGGCAGGACTTGATCACAGAAATAATCATTGACGGCAACTACTCAGATGGTTTGGAAGAAATTGACGAATATTCTCACCTTATCGTACTTTATTGGTTGGATAAAGTAGATAAGGTCAAACTTAAAATGAGACCTCAGGGGAAAAAGGATGTGCCAGAGGTTGGCATATTTGCCTGCCGTTGTCCCTGGAGGCCTAATCCTATTGGTATGACTACCGTTAAAGTAATTAAAAGAAATGGGAATGTAATCAAGGTTAAAGGGTTGAATGTACTTGACGGAACTCCTCTTATTGATATTAAGCCTTATACCCTTCCTTATGATAGTGTTAAAGAAATAAGATATCCCGATTGGGTAAATAAGCTTGAATATTAATTCAAATGTATGGGGATTCCCAATTTGCTCACGAAAATACTCGAAAATAGCGAATTTTTTTAGTGTCTTTTCGAATGTTTCGTGGATAATATGTTTCTATCGAAGGCAGCCTAATTAATAAATATGAATGTTTTTGAACAAGTGGCACTGGAATATGATGCGTGGTTCGAAATACAACGTGGGTTTATAAGTCAGAATGGAGTCAGTTAGGAAATTCATACCTGAAACAGGGGATGGGATAGAGATCGGAGTTGGGGCGGGACGTTTTTCAATTCCCTTTGGGATAAAAGTTGGCGCTGAACCTGCAAAGGAAATGGCCGAAGTTGCCAAGAGGGGTATTCATGAGGCAAAAGCAGAAGACCTTCCATTTCAGGGTGATTCTTTTGATCATTACTTTGTTTTTGAATGATTTCCAGTCTTGTGCGTTTGATTGCCTGGATATCCCATTTTGAATCTGAGAAGAAGCATTGAAGCTTCTGATAATCGGTATGAGTGGCTTTTGTCATTGCATTAAGGGAGTTTCTTTTGTAGTCTTTGAACAAGGCATAGATGACCAGGGTAAACATGGCTATTTGTTTTTTGCTAAAGCAAGAGGCGAAATTTCTCAGAAACGTATTTAACAGAGGGATGTTTGCGCCAAAAATACTTAAATCCTTTGCTCCAGTTGTTGGTTGATCAAAAAGTTCACAAGTGCAATTAATAACAGGAGTAAAAGGAACAAGTCAAGTACAAAATAAGTTGCAAGGCATTGATTTATGGTAAGTTAGGCCGAACTCTACTTGTGACTTAAAAATATTTTTTCACAAACGTTTTTTAACAGAGTAATGAAAGAAGAGAGTTGTTTCTTGGAACGAGTACCCGAACCAGAACTGATGGAAGAAGAGGGGCAAGTACGCGCTTATGCCGAAGCGGATTTTGAGGATGCCCACAGCAGGTTTATCGCCTTATTTCAGGATATGTTTGGTCACAAAGGTATAAATGGTTATGTCCTCGATTTGGGTTGCGGTCATGGGGACATAACCATTCGTTTTGCCCGTGCCTATCCAGGATGCATTGTCCATGGTGTTGATGGTTCTGAAGCCATGATCCGTTACGGGAAGGGGCTTCTCAGAGAAGCACGTGACATTCATGACCGTGTAAAACTCATTCATGGGAGGTTGCCGGAAGCTGTTCTCCCGATCACAAAATACGATATCGTTATCAGTAATAGCCTGCTCCATCACCTTCCCAATCCCCGGGTGCTTTATCAGGTCATTCAACGGTATGCCAATTCCGGCGCACCTGTCTTTATCATGGATTTGAAAAGACCACAAACAGTTGTTGAAGCACGTGCACTCATGGAAACTTATGTGGCGAATGAACCAGAAATTCTTAGACGGGATTTTTACAACTCACTCCTTGCCGCTTTTGAAGCGGAGGAAATCCATGAACAGCTGAGAGAGACAAAATTGAAGCATGTATCGGTAAAAGTGGTAAGCGACCGTCATGTTATTATCGCCGGATATATGTCTTCGTAGTCCCTACGTTTTCTGCAAAAATAAAGGAGGTAACAATCGTGGAATACCAATTTTTAATCGATACTTATGAGACCGAGCGAATGAAGACGCTGAGCGTCTGGAGTATGTTTAAAGACGAGGATCTGCGTGTACGTCCACGCCATAACGACAGGCGCGGAAGAAACGCCCTTGAGCATATGGTGCATCAGTGTGTGAGTGAGAATCTCTGGTTTCGAAACATGATGGAGATCGATGTTAGCGCCCCACCATTACCGAATCAGGAAACCCGTTTGGAATTCATCAAGCGTTATGCCGAGGATTCTGGGAAGCGACTTGCAGCCTTACAAAAGACGGACAAGGCCTGGTGGGAAAAAGTAGTCCCATTCTTTGACGTCAAGCGCTCGAAGGCCTGGATTATGACCAGAAGGATAGCCCATTCAGCGCATCATCGTGGGCAATTGACGATGATGCTACGTATGCTGGGACGCGAAATTTACAGCACCTACGGTCCTTCTGCAGATACCGGAGGCTTGATGATAAATAATGCGCCAACAATATATCCATACTCTAATATAGAAGCACTTATTGAAGGTGAATCGAAGGGTGGAGCCAAAGCCCCGCTACCCGGACCTGGCAACAAACCATGCACAGAGCGTCCCGATCCTGAATAACTATCGGCTTGGCAAAGTTACATAAGTAATACTGCATTATTGTTGACATTTTCGGCTAACCTCTTGGGATGTTACCAGCCCCGAAAAGAAGGAAGACAACAAAAATGATTAATATCAACTCTGTGTATCCAGTCATTCGTCTCAACTCCATTTCTATTTTTAGCTGAAAATATGTAGTGTTTGAACGGAAACCAGCCGAAGACTGATAATACAAGGAGAAGAAGGCGAAAAGAATCGGATAAAAGTGTTGAATGTTTGAAGCAGGCGAGGTAAACTTGTGGCGGAAAATGAGGGTTTGGCTATCAGCGAGACGGGAAAAGGGGCAAATATTCGATACGTTAATAAAAAGGCAAAGGACATTCGATAGAAGATGAGAAAGAGATTTGAGCAGCAACACAAGTTTGGCATCATACCCATTTCAGCAGTACAACTGCCAATCAAGAGTCGAGATAAGCTACCGCCGATATTGAGGGCATTGCAACATATCTATGTCACACGCGATAGAGAGCATAAGTTTTGACAAAGGTTTTTATAAGCGAGAGAACAAGGAGTTGCTGAAATTATATATACCAGAGGTAATCATGCCGAAGAAGGGAAAGAAGAACCAAGCGGAACAAGCAGAGGAGTCGAGCAAGACGTTTCAGAAGCTCAGACATAGGCACTCAGCGGTGGAATCTGACATCAATCGTTTGGAACATCACGGCTTGGATAGGTGCCTGGACAAAGGATTGCATGCATTTAAAAGGTATTGTGCACTGGGAGTGCTGGCTGCGAATTTACACAAGCTGGGGAACGTGCTTCAGGAGAAGGCGCGAAAGAAGCACGAGAAGCTGCGAAAGGCAGTCTAAAAAACTACAAGAAACAGTATGACAATGGAGACACTATCTCCAGACAAGTTTAAAATCAAGGAACATGAGTAAGGAATACTTATTTTTGCCAGAAGTCTAACATCAAATTTTAAGAAATGATTTTAGCGAGTGGAAAACCGCCCTGATGCTTTTCAAAAAAAGGTGTTTTCGTTCAGACACTATGTAATTTCGCACTTACTAATTCAAGTTCACATGTGATAAACATTAATACGATCCTGGCAATCAAAACATAAAATGGTACGTTGGCCGAATTTTGAAGAGAATCGCAAAATTTTGGTACCCATTGTATCAAGTGCCTTTCAAGAAAATCTTTTTGTGCCAGAAGGTACCCTTTCAAAAATTCAGGATTTCCATCAATTCTGGCCTGAGCCTCTTTAAAGGTCAGGAAATGGAGGAATTCCAGCTCCGCACAAAGATAATCAGGGAGTTCACGTTTTCCTTCTTTTTGACTCATAATCAGGTCAAAATGTTTGTAAAATTTGCTTATACTGAGCATGACGGCAGCCCTGGATTCTGATCGATAAAATCCTTCATAGGGTGGACAGGGTGGTTCGGGGGTTCCAATATCAAAGGTGCTGACGCATTTTACCACAAAGTCTTCAAAGCCAACTCCTTCCAGACTGTCTTGAATTTTTCCGGTTAATTCGGCCTGTTGGGCTTGAATCGTTTTAAGATGGGGAAGAGATTTTATGTTATCCCACAGTCTTGTTAAATAGGTTCCATTTTGAAATGTTTTGAAAACCTCCGGAGTGGGGTAACGGAATCCAAGAGAAAATAATTTGTAAAGATTGCTCCGGATAGTTGGCTCTGTACTGACGGTAAACGATGATATTTGGGACATTAATTACTCCGGATGCGACCAGGATTGGTAAGCTGGATGCTGAACTTCTCCAGTTCCTTCCAATTGGTTAAATTTATAGCATCATTTAATAGAAAGATGTTGCCAATCTGAGACAATTTTGTTGCCACCTCGTTCGGCATCGATTCCACCCTTCCAGTTGGCAAAGGCTAATCTGTAACTTTTATCTCTTACAAAAGAGACCTGGTTGTTCGATGCGGATGCCATCGGACGGGTTATAATCAGACTCCAAACCCCCTTAGCCCAGCGCTGATAATGCCTGATATTCTGAGAAGCGGTATCCGGGCTTTTTTGAGGAGTGCCTATACCACCGCCAACAATATTTTCAGGACTTGGCAGATCAGCCCTCCAATAAATTATATTCACGGGTTTATCCGCGGCGCCCATCCAGATCGGGCTCTCTTCTGTGATGAGAGGGATTTCTATGGCAAAGGCGTCAGCAAAAAGGGTGTAATCATCTACGGTAACATGTGCAGTACTTTGATTCCACTGGCATAGAAAGAAGATATCGGTGCTGTTGTGTACCACTTTTACTTTAACACTCCTGCTCTTTTCTGCATCGGGTGGCAGCCTGGCGCCAGATTCGTGAAGTCTCCTGCTGAGACTGATTGTCATTTCCGGGGCTTGAGCCCATGCAGGGTCTGCCGGGTTGAGGGTTATTGGCCCAGGTGCAAATACGGCTGTAATAGCTCTCGAGGAACCACTGAGGTCGTGGATGGCCATGGTTAAAGCAGCCTCCTGTTCATAATTGAAACCGGTCTTTTTCTGAACGCGAAATTAATATATCAATCAATTCGGAATTACTTCCTGCTGAAACCTTCTTTCGCTCATTTTGGATAATGTCGGAGATTTGCTTGATACGGGCTACTCGTTGATCGTAGCTTTGATCATAAGCATCTCCAAACATTTTTGCCAGCATCTCAATAGGAATGCGTGGACTTGTAGTCAGCTTGCCCGCAAATGAATAAGTCGGGGGACTAAGAGGTGGAATATAAAATACGTTAGGTTCGGTTTTGTATTCAGGATGGAGCCGTAAAGCTACCTTCCATTTGTTCACCAGTTTATAGACGTTGCTGTTGGTATCCTCGGCATAGCCAACCCAGTATATGCGGCCTACACACTGGGCTGCACAGAAATTCCCTTTACGTTGCTCGATCCTGGGATAACAAAAGATACACTTCTGAGATATCTTTTCTACCGAGTTGTAGTAGATCTTCTTATAAGGACACCCTTTAACACAATAGCGGTATCCCCTGCATCTTTTCGGATCGATCAAGACAATCCCATCTTCCTTGCGTTTATAAATTGCCTGGCGCGGGCAGGCCTCCAAACATGGTGGATCGGTACAATGGTTGCAGATACGAGGTAGATAAAAATAATAGGAATTCGGGAAGATTCCCTTACCAACATCCTCATCCCAGTTGCTGGCATAAGCATCACTGCCGGATGGCTCAGGGGACGGAATTAAATTTGAAGCTTGGGAGTCTCCTCCCTCTGTTTTCAGTACTTCATGATGGTTATATTCCCACGGAGCGCCGTAATCCTCGCTGATGTTAGGAAGTGGAATGTTGTTTCTGTCAGCAGTAAACCAGCCACCCTGGGTTTCCCAGTTTTTTGGATATCCTTTGCCGGGTCTGGTTTCCACATTAATCCAGTACATATGCATTTGTCCTTTGTTTCTATCCGTCCACATTGTTTTGCATGACATGGTACACGTTTGGCATCCAAGGCACTTATTAAGATCGGCTACCATTCTTATCTGTTTCATTATCGGCAATGTACTCTACCTCCTATGAAATGTATTTACGAATATTGACGCGAGTATCCCTTTGGTTTGCAGTCGGACCCCAATAGTTAAACTGGAACTCAAGTTGTCCATAGCCTGCGACAAGTTGTGTCGGTTTAATACGGATAGTTGTTGGACTCTGGAATCCCCCTTTTTCGAAGTTGTAACGTTCCCAACCATGATACATTTGAGCCATGCATGCCGGTATCCGTTGAGAAATACAAAGTTGGGCAACTATCTTTCCGTGGTCGTTATAAATTTCAATTGTATCATTGTCAGCCAGACCACGAGCCTGAGCTTCGGCTGGATTCAGATACACGATAGGCCGGCCTCTCTGAAGTCGCAACTGATACTTTGCGTCTCGCCATACCGAATGAATACTCCAGCGGCCATGTGGGGTGTTCCAGCGAAGCGGATATTTATCCTCATCAACTGGTGGTTTGTATACGGGCAATTGCTCGCCAAAATCGAGGAACCACTGATGGTCGATATAGAATTGCTGGCGGCCGGTCAGTGTGGAGAGAGGTCGTTTCAATTCATACATTCTTTGAAAACCGTAGTACGCAACACCTTCCTTAATATCACTTGTCCTTTCCTCATGTGTAGCCACAAAGCGTTTGGGTTGTTGGTTAACTTCATCCATGGTCATGCCTTTAGTTTCCACTGCATTGTCCAGGATAAACTGCCCGGCGCTCTTGTCTGATGCAAGGGTGCCATTTCCGGTAAAATCATTCACCAGTCTCGAAAAATCGCGGCTAATTGTGGTTCCTTCCAGCAATGTATCGATAAAAGAGAACTTTGTATCCTGAAGTGCTTTAGCCAAAAGCTGCCAGATCTGCCAATCAGTTTTGCTATCCATCTGCGGCTCGATAATGGGTGTGAAGGGGTTAATGTACGAGTGAAGGTCTGTGACACTGAGGTCCCACTTCTCAAACATACTGGCGGCCGGCAGAATCACATCTGCATACAGCCCCGTTGTATTCATGCGGAAGTCGATATCCACAATAAGATCGAGCTTTGGCCAAAGATTTGTCAATATGGACTCAAATCCCTTGGCTTGGTTTAGGTAATTAGCTCCCCATATGATAAGAACCTTGGGTGACCTGCCGCTGTCGAGAGTGCCTTCCGGATAGAGTGGCATCCAGCCGTTGTTCACACTTTCGCGTATATAATCTATAATGGGACGCGGCCAGAGAGTATTAACGTCTGAGGCAATATGCGCATGTACATGTGTCCAGAGCGTCGTGGGTTGGAACCGCTGTTTTAAGCGACCGAGGGGATACGCAAGCTTTACTAATCCATCTTCTGGCCAGAATCTCTCCTGTCCTACATAGTAGTCGAAGCCCCCGCCCGGTATTCCGACATTTCCCGTCATGGCTGCAAGCAGTATATGGCTTCTGCTCATGAGGTCGTTATGGTAATAATGGTTTGTTCCGGCGCCCCCGATAATCCTGGCGGGTTTTGTTTTTGCAAATTCACGGGCTATCTGTATGATAAGACCAGCATCCACACCCGTGATGATAGATATGCTCGGAGGGTCATAGGTTGTGAGTTTCTGTTTGAGCAGGGAAAAAACCGTAGTTACATTTACCTTGCCAGACAGGGTGTTGATTGTGAATGTTCCTTCGAGGGCCGGGTTAATTGAACCTAAATTCAACGTCCAGCCGTTAGTATTCAGGGTTCCCCAGGTGCCAGGCGCAAGAACAGGTTTATCAAGGCTCAGATCCCAAACATAAAATTTATCCGGACTCCCAGCCTGTACCATATCATTTTCCCTGAGAAACATCCCACTATCCATCCTGACAAGCATGGGCATGTCGGTATACTGTTTTATATAAGTCTCATCGTAAAGCTTTTCGTTCATGATCACATTTACCATACACAAAGCCAGAGCACAGTCAGTGCCAGGCTTTACAGGGACATAAATGTCAGCATGGATTGAAGTCGGGTTGTATTCCGGGAAGATGGTTACTATCCTGGTGCCGTGCATTCGTGCTTCAGTCAGGAAATGGGCATCGGGGATACGTGTTTCCAGGATGTTTGACCCCCACACGATGATATATTTTGAGTTAAACCAATCAGCTGCTTCACAGGAGTCGGTCTGTATGCCCCAGGTTATGGGTTCGCCTGGTGGCAGGTCAGATACCCAATCATAGAAGCTGCATACCACGGCACCAATCAAGTTTGCCAGTCTCACACCCCCAGCATACGTAATCGCAAACTTGGCAGGATTAGCCGAATAAAATGTCACCGTATCAGGGCCGTAGTTAGATATGGCATTGACAATTTTGTTTGCGATATAACTCATAGCTTCTTCCCATGAGGCTTTTCGCCATTTTCCTTCGCCACGGGCACCTGCTCGTATCAGAGGATACTTCAAGCGCTGGGGACCATATACATATTCTTTGTAGTTAGCGCCTTTCTGGCATCCTCGAGGATTATATGTGGGAAGAATCGAATTTATATCGGGGTAATCCGCATACTGTTCTTCCTTGAATGCGATATTGTTCTTAACGTAAACCTTCCAGGTACAAGAGCCGGTACAATTCACCGAGTGAGTAGTTCTGCCAAAATAGTCATAATCCAACTGTTCGCGATACAATGACTCCCATCCCTGGTATGGATACTTACCTATCGGTTCACTTATATGTTCTAAGAGATCAAGTGCTGGTGATAAAACCTTTTCCATTGCCCCTGCTAACACCTTTGAAGTTTTTGTAGATTCATCTTGTGGCATTTTTCTATAACCATCCTCAAAAATAAAAAAGCCTTACTGCAAAGATACGCTGTATGATCTTCGGCAGTAAGGCTGTCTTTATCAGGGGTAGAGACGCATTGCAGTGCGTCTCTGCGAAAGACCCTTTACTTTGCGCCCCCCGATCACTCAGGGTTTGCCTTTATCGTAATTATGGATGTTTTATAAAACTTAAAGAAACCGTCATTATTAATGACATGAGTATCTTTATTATCTTTAAATGTCAAGAGAAAAATTAAAAGTGAAAAAAACAAAAAAGGTTTAAATCAAAACGAAAGCCGTTATCAAGGGCATGGAACCGATCGTGGATATTTAAGCTATCTTAGGAATTACCAGTATTGGAAGGATGCTTGTTTTTTTCAATACGCATTATTTGAAGATCAGATTAAACAACCCGCTGGCTGCATCCCTGTCAAGGTCTTTAAGAATTTTATATTCTTCCAGTGCCTGTTCCTTATCACCATGGTTCAAGTAAACTATGCCCAAACCGAGATGTGCCTCTGCAAAATCCGGTTTTATGCGGATTGCCTGTTTATAAGCTTCCATCTCTTCCTGGTAATGTCTGTTGATGCCATGAGCAAGGGCTAAATCGTAGTAAGCAGTGGCATTATCAGGCTTGATACTGATTACCCGCTTGTAAGCTTTGATCGCTTTCGAGTATTGTTTGAGCTTGAAGTAGGACATGCCCAGCATGTGATGCGCTTTGGCATCATCAGGTTTTATGAGGATTGCCTGTTTATAGGCATCGACTGCATCTGTGAAATGTCCGAGGTTATCATACACAGCGCCCAGATCACAGTATGCCTGGGTATTATCGGGCTGGATACTGATTGCCTGTTTGTAGGCATCAATCGCATCCGTGTAACGTCCTAACTTTTCATAAGCTGTGCCAAGCATGAAGTGTGCATTGGCATCATCAGGCTTGATAGCGATTACTCTCCTGAATGCGTCAGCTGCATCAGAGTAACGTCCTTGCTTTTCATAAACTGCACCCAACATGGAATGCGCATTGGTATCATCAGGTTTGGTGTTGATCGCCTGTTTGTAAGACTCGATTGCCTCCGGATAATTTCCGAGATTGAAATAAGCCAGGCCAAGACTGGAGTATACTGTGACAAGGTCAGGCTTAATAAGGATTGCCTGGTTGAGGGCTTTGGCTGCTTCCATGTGACGTCCAAGTATGCAGTAAAGCCTGCCCAGTTTATAGAGTGCTTCGGCATTTTCAGGCTGGATGCGTGTAACCTGCTTGTAAGACTCGGCTGCTTCCTCGTAGTGCTCCAGCCTCTCATAAGCTGCGCCCAAATTTGCGTGTGCTTCGACAAAATAAGGATCGATCCTGACTGCTTGCCTGTATGCTTCGATCGCTTCCGGATACCGTTCGAGTGCATCTTTGCAATATCCGAGGAAGAAATGAGAAGCGGCATATCGTGGATTTTTCCTAATAACATTTTCAAAACAGGATATTGCATTCCGATAGTCTTCTCCTGCGATATAAAAAATTCCGCGGTTGCAAAGCCCTTCAGCACTGGAAAACCATTCGTTTGGTTCTCCTTCAACCCATTCGTTATGGGTTATATCCTTATCCCGGAGAAGCTTTTCCACCCGATTAGTATGAATTGCGAAATTCAGGTTTTGACCTTCAGTGCTTTGAAAGGTCACAAGCCCAATGATTTCACCCCGCATATTCAGTACTGGGTTGCAACTACGTTCTGAAGACAATGGTGAGGTAATTTTCATAATCGTTCCAAATGTTGGAACCTCACTAACCCCGGAGACTATACCACCAGAGATCTTTTGCTCAGGACCTGGTGGGCTACCGATTACGATGACCTGTTCACCTGTATCAGGAAGAGAGGTGCTTAAGATCAAAGGATGTACCACTCTGGGAGAAATATCAACCGACACACGGATAAGATCTCCTTCTTTGTCCTGATCCAAAACCCCAATAATTGTGTATACCCTTCCATATGCCGTCTTTATTTGGGCGCTGGCTGCACCCTGAAGCACATGGATATTGGTAACAACATCGCCATCCCTGTTGATAAAAAAACCATTTCCCCTGTTGAGAAGTTTACCATTTTTATCATATGGTAAGACAACCACAATAGATGACTGAATATATTTGACAACGCCTGATAAATCTTCTTGTGAAAACGTTAAGGACGGGATCGCAACACAAAAAATAAAGACAATCCAGTGAATCAAAAACCACCGTTGCATCTTCATGTTTTCATATCCTAAAAATTATTGGTAAAAACCCTTCATTATCATGATATCAAAATCATGGTTATTATTTCAACGTTGAGAAAACAATACTAATGTACCCAAAAGCATGTTGGGTCATATATGAAGTTTTGGGGTGAAAAGATTCAAATTCAGCCAAATAAAACAGTCTGGTGAGTTTTTAGCAAAAGTGCTTATCTCTTGACTCCGGACTAAGTCAGTAATAAACTATGACATAGTCAGAGATAATTTGGTACTGTTTCTGGTTTTTAATCGTATTATGTGGTATAAAATGAATTACAAATTTCACGGCTTGAGTTCTAAAATCTTAAAAATTAGTACCTGAAACGTATCGTTGTTTAAACAAATTCATACAGAATGTGAGTTTGCGAAACAGGAGATGTTGAAATGTCTGAAGAAAAATCAGAAGCGATTTCGTACAGGCTTCCGTCTGGGATGCTTGGTGAAGAGACTGCATGGTTGGACTTTAATAGAGTAAGGATACTGAGGAATAAAAGTTTCCTGACCAATTTAATTTCCGCTGTTGTGTTTGGGGTTTCTTATGTAATTCCTGAATTTACCGGTAGAAATGCACTCATGCTGGCCAGCCTTTTTGCCTTATCGGGTGCTTTGACGAACTGGCTTGCCATATATATGCTCTTTGAAAGGATACCGGGACTTTATGGCTCTGGAATTATTGCCCTGAGGTTTGATCAATTCAAAGAGAGCATTCGTTCTCTTATTATGGAGAACTTTTTTACCAGAGAAAATTTTGTGAGGGTTACCCAAAACACGTTGCCTCACACCATACAGCCAGAGTTGGTGTTGGACAAGATTGATTTTGATAAGGTATTTCGTGGCTTTGTAGCTGTAATTCAAAGCTCCTCTTTCGGCGGCATGTTTACCTTGTTTGGCGGAGAAAAAGTTATTGAACCCATGCGTGAACCTTTTAAGAAGGAATTTGAAAGGCAGGCATCTGAAATTTTGCGGAATATTGACGTAGCCTCTGTCCTGCAGAAAGAGACTGATTTTGAAATATTTAGGGCCAAAATCGCCTCCATGGTGGATGCTACGGTAAACGAACTTACACCGCAACGGGTGAAGGAAATCGTTGAGGAAATGATGCGTACACACCTGGGCTGGCTGGTTGTCTGGGGAGGGGTTTTTGGCGCATTGATCGGTTTTATAAGCGCTGTATTTTTTTAATGCAAAGGTGATGAGATGCAAGGAGAATCTGGGAAAATATCACGCAGGTTTCTGATGAAGGTGCTTGGGGGAGGAGTTACCTGGCTAGGTTTAAACAAGTTTGTGCCGGTGTGGGCTCAGGTCTCTGGTCAGGCTATTCAGCCAATGCCTGGTTTCACCGGACCGGATGTTAATCCGTACTGGGGAGCGGTAGGTCCTTTTGTTGTTTACCCTCAAAAGCTCCCCTTGATCCAGCTTACGGACCGTCCTGTCCAACTGGAAACCCCTCGGCATTATTTCCTTACTCCGTTTACCCCCAACGCTGCATTTTACGTGCGATGGCATCTGGAAGGCATTCCGAATGCCGTGAACCTTTCTGAGTGGCGACTTTTTGTGGAAGGGCATGTTGAAAAAACGCTGGCTTTAACCATGTCCGATATCATGAAACGATTCAAATCCGTTTCTATTGCAGCAGTCAACCAGTGCTCCGGCAATAGTCGCAGTCGCTTCCAGCCTCGTGTGCCCGGTGCTCAATGGGGGAATGGGGCGATGGGTAATGCCCTCTTTACGGGAGTGCGCCTCAAGGATTTACTGGATGCCGCAAGGGTTAAGACGGGTTCGGTGCAGGTACAGTTTGAGGGGCTGGAAAAGGGGAGAGGACTGAAGGAGAGTGTTTCGTACAGGTATCTGAAATCTTTGAGTTTGAATGACCCGGTCATCCATGAAACCATTGTGGCTTATGTGATGAATGGCGAGCCGCTTCCCATGTTGAACGGTTTCCCGGTTCGTTTAGTGGTTCCTGGCAAATTCTCGACGTATTGGACCAAGGCCTTAACCTGGATTCGGGTATTGGACAAACCTGACACGAATTTCTGGATGACGAAGACATATTGTATTCCTGATACGCCGCGGGGTAACACTACCCCAAAGGACGTCAAGGAGGGTAGGGTTCGTATGGTTCCTGTCGGTATAATGCCCGTCCGTTCATTTATTATCACACCGGATGGATCGGGTAAAATTCCGTTAGAGATGCCGGTAACTGTGCGCGGCATTGCCTTCAGTGGTTATGGGCGTGTAGTCAATGTGGAGTTTTCTGATGACGATGGTGTTACCTGGAGGAAGGCAAAGCTTGGAGGAGATTATGGACAGTATTCTTTCCGCACATGGGAAGTTATTTGGATTCCAAAACGTACTGGCAAGTACATACTTGCCGTGCGGGCAACTGACGAAAAAGGTAATATCCAAACTGATGAAGGGTTCTGGAATCCAAAAGGTTACCTGTGGAATAAGATTGAACGACAGGAAGTGATGGTGGATGTATCGCAGTAGTTTAATTGCAGAGGAATTTTTTTTTATTTATGTCGGTTTCTGGGTGGCACGGATAAACTTTCAGACTGGGTCAAATGAAAAAATTTGTCTATATACAGTATTTATTGATGAAACGAGGCTCAAATACGGTATAATTTCCTACGAATCAAATATCTTCAATAGAACCAAAATAGAACCAAGGAGG